>NZ_JBHTVC010000054.1:0-32503 GCF_042793275.1 Isoptericola sp. NPDC056578 | reverse complement strand
GCTCGAATGATTCGCTCGTGCCTCGCTCGGCTCTCGCGAACGACGTCCCGGCTCCCGCCGGCCACGCCGTCCACCCTCACTCCCACTCGATGGTGCCCGGCGGCTTGCTCGTCACGTCGAGCACCACGCGGTTGACCTCGCTCACCTCGTTGGTGATGCGGGTGGAGATGACGGACAGCACGTCATAGGGCAGGCGCGTCCAGTCGGCCGTCATGGCGTCCTCGGAGGACACGGGCCGCAGCACGATCGGGTGGCCGTAGGTGCGGCCGTCGCCCTGCACGCCGACGGAGCGGACGTCGGCCAGCAGCACCACGGGGCACTGCCAGATCTCGCCGTCGAGGCCCGCCCTGGTGAGCTCCTCGCGGGCGATGGCGTCCGCCTTGCGGAGGGTGGCCAGGCGCTCGGCCGTGACCTCGCCGACGATGCGGATGCCCAGGCCGGGGCCGGGGAACGGCTGGCGGGCGACGATCTCCTCCGGCACGCCGAGCTCGCGGCCCACCGCGCGGACCTCGTCCTTGAACAGGGTGCGCAGCGGCTCGACCAGCTCGAACTGCAGGTCGTCGGGCAGGCCGCCCACGTTGTGGTGGCTCTTGATGTTGGCCGCGCCCTCGCCGCCGCCGGACTCGACGACGTCCGGGTACAGCGTCCCCTGCACGAGGAACTTGACCTCCTCGCCGTGGGCGCCCGCCTCGGCGACGATGTCGCGCTGGGCGTCCTCGAAGACGCGGATGAACTCGCGGCCGATGATCTTGCGCTTCGTCTCCGGGTCGCTCACGCCGGCGAGGGCGGTCAGGAACCGCTCCTTCTCGTCGCGGATGATGAGGTTCACGCCCGTGGAGGCGACGAAGTCGCGCTCGATCTGCTCGACCTCGCCCTCGCGCAGCAGGCCGTGGTCCACGTGCACGCAGGTGAGCTGGTCGCCGACGGCGCGCTGCACCAGCGCGGCGGCGACGGCGGAGTCCACGCCGCCGGACAGGGCGCAGATGACGCGGGCGTCGCCGATCTGCGCGCGGATCGCGGCGACCTGGTCGGCGATGACGTTGCCCGGCGTCCAGTCGGGCGCGAGCCCCGCGCCCTCGTAGAGGAACTTCTCCAGCACGGCCTGGCCGTGCGCCGAGTGCTTCACCTCGGGGTGCCACTGCACGCCGTACAGGCGACGGCCGGTGTCCTCGAACGCGGCGACCGGCGAGCCGGACGACGTCGCGAGCACCTGGAAGCCCTCCGGCGCGGCGTGCACGGAGTCGCCGTGGCTCATCCAGGTGGTCTGGTGGTCGGGGGAGCCCGCCAGCAGCACGCCCGCCTCGCACACCTCGACCTCGGTGCCGCCGTACTCCCTCTGCCCCGTCTGCGCGACGGTGCCGCCCAGCGCCTGCGCCATCGCCTGGAAGCCGTAGCAGATGCCGAGCACCGGCACGCCGGCCTCGAACAGCGCCGGGTCCACGAACGGGGCGCCCGTGGCGTACACCGACGACGGCCCGCCCGAGAGGATGATCGCCGCCGGGTTCTTGGCGAGCATCTGCTCGGTGGTGAACGTGTGGGGCACGATCTCGGAGTAGACGCGGGCCTCGCGCACGCGGCGCGCGATGAGCTGCGCGTACTGCGCGCCGAAGTCGACGACGAGGACCGGTCGCGGCGTGGGCGCCAGGTCGGCGGTGGTGGGGGTGTCGGTGGCGGGAGACGTCACCGAGCCATCGTAGCCGCCGGACGGTACCGCTCCCGGGCCCGTCCCACGGGTCACGCGGTGGGGTAGGTCACCTCGACACCGCGGCGGCGCGCCGGCCGTCGGCGGTCAGGCCAACCGCTCCCGCAGCTCGCGCGCGGCGCGCCCGGGGTCGGGCGCCTGCGTGATCGCGCGCACGACGACGACGCGCGACGCACCGGCGTCGAGCACGGCGTCCAGCCGCTCGGCGTCGACGCCGCCGATGGCGAACCACGGCGTCGTCGGGCGGGTCGCGGCGACCTCGCGCAGCAGGTCGAGCCCGACGGCCGCACGGCCGGGCTTGGTGGGCGTGGCCCACAGCGGGCCGACGCAGAAGTAGTCGACGTCCGGGTCGGCCTCGGCCTCGGCCGCCTGCGCGGCGGAGTGGGTGGAGCGGCCCAGCACCGGGCCCGGCCCGAGCAGCGACCGGACCGCCGGCACGGGCAGGTCGCGCTGCCCCATGTGCACGACGGGAGCGCCGGTCAGCCCGGCGACGTCGGCCCGGTCGTTCACCGCCCAGAGCGCGCCGTGCTCCGCGGCGACGCGGGCCACCACGGCCTGCAGCTCGAGCTCGCGCGCGACGTCGAGCGTCTTGTCCCGCAGCTGCACGACGTCCACGCCGCCCGCGAGCGCCGCGTGCAGGAAGTCCTCGAGGTCGCCCCGGTCCTCGCGGGCGTCGGTGCACAGGTACAGGCGGGCGTCGGCGAGCCGGGCGCGGGTCGTGGTCACGCCGGCCAGGGTAACCACGGCCCGGGTTACAGTGGCCGCGCACGGGAGCCCCGCTCGGGGCTGAGAGGGCGTAGGAGCCGACCGTCGAACCTGATCTGGGTCATGCCAGCGAAGGGAGCGCACATGCCCACGTCCACCGGTCCGTCCGCCACCCCCTCCGACGTCGTCGTCGTCGGCGGCGGGATCGTCGGTCTCGCGGTGGCCTGGCGGGCCGCGGACGCCGGCCTCGCCGTCACGGTGCTCGACCCGGCGCCCGGCGACGGCGCCACCCGCGCGGCCGCGGGGATGCTCGCGGCCGTCAGCGAGGCGGACTTCGGCGAGCGGGACCTCGCGCGCCTCAACCTCGCGTCGGCCGCCCGCTGGCCCGCGTTCGCCGCCGACCTCGCCGCCGCGACCGGTCGCGACGTCCCGCTGCTGCGTGCCGGGTCGCTCGCCGTCGCGTACGACGCCGACGACCTCGCCCTCCTGCGTCGCGTGCTGGCGCTGCACCGGGAGTGGGGCCTCGCGTCCGCGGAGGTCTCCGTGGCCGACGCCCGGCGCCGCGAGCCGTACCTCGGGCCGCGGCTCGCCGGGGCGGCCCGCGTCGAGGGCGACCTGGCCGTCGACCCGCGGGGCACGCACGCGGCACTCCTCGAGGCGCTGACCCGCGCGCCGGGCGGCACGGTCGTCCGCCGCGCCGCCGTGCGCCTGGAGCGGGACGCCGCGGGCCGGGTGGTCGCGGCGCACGACGCCGCCGGGGTGCGGCACGCCGCCGGGGCGGTGGTCCTCGCGGCCGGCGCCGTCCCTCCCGCGGGGCTGCTCGACGGCGCGCCGGAGGTGCGCATGCCGGTGCGGCCCGTCAAGGGCGTGACGCTGCGCCTGGACGCCGGGCCGGGGCTCGCCCTCGAGCACGTGGTGCGCGGCACGGTGCAGGGCCGGCCGGTGTACCTCGTGCCGCGGGGCCCGGGCACCGGCGCCGGCCCGGGCAGCGGGCCCGGGCACCGGGAGATCGTCGTCGGCGCCACCAGCGAGGAGCGGCCGGACGACCGCCGCGCCGAGGCGGGCGGCGTGTTCGCGCTGCTGCGCGACGCCCGCGCCCTCGTGCCCGGGATCGACGAGGCCGCGCTGGTCGACGTCACGCCGCGCGCCCGCCCGGCCACCCCCGACAACCTGCCGCTGGTCGGCGCCACCGCCGTGCCCGGACTGCTGGCCGCCGTCGGGCACGGACGCAACGGGGTGCTGCTCGCGCCGCTCACCGCCGACGCGGTGCTCGCCGCGCTGACCGGCACACCGCCGCCCGACGACGCGCTCGACACCCTCACCGCCGCCGACCCGCGACGCTTCGCGCCCGCAACCCCCGAAGGAGCCCTCCCGTGAGCACGCCGTCCACCTCCGCAACCGCCGTCGTGAACGGCGAGACCTACCCGCTCGACGGACCGCACGGCGACGGCGTCGAGGCCGTCGTCGCGACCCTCGTCCCCGCGTTCGTCGCCGACGGCTCGGTGCAGGGCATCGCCGTCGCCGTGAACGACGCCGTCGTCCCCCGCGGCCTGTGGGCCGGCACCCGGATCGCGCCCGGCGACCGGGTCGAGATCGTCACCGCCGTCCAGGGCGGCTGACCACGAAGCACGGAGGAAGCATGACCAGCACGCACGCCGAGACCACGTCCCGTCCGCTCGCGCACCCGCTCGTCGATCCGCTCGTGGTCGCCGGCACGGAGGTCGGCTCGCGCCTCGTCATGGGCACGGGCGGGGCGTCGAACCTCATGACGCTGGAGGACGCGCTGGTCGCGTCGGGCACCGGGCTCACGACCGTGGCGATGCGCCGCGTTGCGGTACGGCCGGGAGGCGCGGGCGCCGAGGACGGCGGCATCTGGGGCCTGCTGGAGCGGCTGGGCATCCGCGCCCTGCCGAACACGGCCGGCTGCTTCTCGGTCGCCGAGGCCGTGCTCACGGCGCAGCTCGCCCGCGAGGCCTGCGGCACCGACTGGGTCAAGCTCGAGGTGATCGCGGACGACGTCACCCTGCTCCCCGACCCGCTCGGCCTCGTCGAGGCCGCCGACCGGCTGGTGCGCGACGGGTTCGTCGTGCTGCCGTACACGAACGACGACCCGATCCTCGCGCGGCGTCTCGAGGACGTCGGGTGCGCGGCCGTCATGCCGCTCGGCGCCCCCATCGGCACGGGCCTGGGCGTGCTCAACCCCCGCAACATCGAGGCGATCGCGTCCGCCGCGCGCGTGCCCGTCATCCTCGACGCCGGGGTGGGCACCGCGTCCGACGCCGCCCTCGCGATGGAGCTCGGCTGCGACGGCGTGCTCCTCGCGACCGCCGTCACGCGCGCCGCCGACCCGGTCCGCATGGCGCACGCCATGCGCCTCGCCGTCGAGTCCGGGCGCCTCGCCGCCGGCGCCGGCCGCATCCCGCGCCGGGAGGGCGCGCTGGCCAGCTCCTCCCCCGACGGTCGCCTCGACCTCGCCCTCTGACGCGGTGCTCCACGCTGCCGAGGTAGTCCGATCCGTGCCGAGGTAGTCCGATCCGTGCCGAGGTAGTGGTCCGGTCCACTACCTCGCGGAGTCTCGGACTACCTCGGCACGACCCGTGCTCCCTCGCGTCAGACGGCGAGGAGCAGCGCGGGGGCGCCGCCCTCGACGGAGCGGGCGTCGACGCCGGCGGCGCGCGCGACGTCGGCCACGCGGGCGGAGCGGGCGCCCGCGGCGCAGACCAGGAGCACCGGGCGGTCGGTGGGCAGCGCCGCGACCGCGGACGCGGCGGCGTCTCCCCCGCCCAGGAACGCGCCGCTCGGCGACACGGTCGCGCCCGCGACGGGGAGCGCCTGGACCTCCCAGCCCTCGCGGACGTCGACGAGCGCGACGGGCGAGCCGCCCGCGAGGAGCGCGGCGGCGTCGACGGCGCTCATGCTGGCGGGGCCGAGACCGGAGCCCGCGGCGTCGGCGGACCCGCCCACGGGTGCGGGCAGGCCGCAGAACGCGGCGTACGCGGCGTCGTCGGCGAGCAGCCCCGCGACGGGCTCGCGGGTCGGGTCCGGGCGGACGGCGAGCTGGCGCCACGAGAGCTCGAGGGCGTCGTAGACGGCGATGCGGCCGAGCAGCGTGGTGCCCGCACCGGTGATCAGCTTGACCGCCTCGGTGGCCATGACCGACCCGACCGTGCCGCACAGCGCGCCGAGCACGCCGCCGGTGGCGCAGTCGGGCACGGTGCCGGGCGGCGGGGGCACGGGGAAGACGTCGCGGTAGGTGACACCGCGCGTCCTGGTCTCCTCACCGGTGCCGTCGGCCAGCACCGGCGCGCCCCAGAAGACGGCGACCTGGCCGTCGAACTGGTGGATGGCGCCCCACACGACGGGCACGCCGAGGATCTCGGCCGCGTCGGAGACGAGGTAGCGGGTCGGGAAGTTGTCCGCGCCGTCGAGCACGACGTCGTACCCGCCGACGATCTCGAGCACGTTCTCGGGGGTGAGCCGCACGGGGTGGGCCACCACCTCGACGTCGGGCGCGAGGTCGGCGATCCGGTCGCGCGCCGACTCCACCTTGGGCCGGCCGACGTCGGCCGTGCCGTGCACCACCTGGCGCTGCAGGTTGGAGACGTCCACGACGTCGTCGTCCACGACGCCGAGGGTGCCCACCCCGGCGGCCGCGAGGTACTGGAGGGCCGGGCTGCCCAGGCCGCCCGCCCCGACGACGAGCACCCGCGCGGCGGCCAGCCGGCGCTGCCCCTCC
This sequence comes from Isoptericola sp. NPDC056578, assembly GCF_042793275.1. NCBI lineage: Bacteria > Bacillati > Actinomycetota > Actinomycetes > Micrococcales > Promicromonosporaceae > Isoptericola > Isoptericola sp. NPDC056578. The sequence goes on along the minus strand of NZ_JBHTVC010000054.1, from coordinate 26,360 downwards.
GGGCCGACGCCCGGCAGCGGCAGGTGCCGGGCGTACCGGGCGAGGTGCGCGGCGTCCAGCTCCGGGCCGGGCGCGACCAGGGGTGCCAACGACGGAGACGGGGCGAGCGACGTCATGCCGCGTACCGCTCCTCGAGCGCACCGAGCTTCGCGTCGGCGTCGGCGTGCACGCGCTTCTCGAGGATGAACGACATCACCGGCACGACGCCCGCGAACACCATCGTGGCGAGTCGCCCGAAGCCCCAGCGCATCTTCGACCACAGGTCGAGCACCGTGACGAGGTAGACCACGTAGATCCAGCCGTGCGCGAACGGCACCCAGCCCATGTAGTCGACGACGAGCTCGACCGGCACCACGTACTTGAAGAACATCTCGACGCACAGGATCAGCAGCATCACACCGGTGAGGATCGCCATGAACCGGTAGCGCTTGAGGGCTCCGCGAGCCTTGCGGATGGCGGCCTCGGCCTGGGCCTGGCTGGCGCCGCCGGCGGGCGACGACGAGGGCTGCGGGGCGGGGGTCTGCTGCGGCGTGCTCACCCCAGCATCGTAGGCGCGGACCCGGGCCGGTCGGACCCGAGGACTCCGTGGTTAATCCGTGGCCCCGTGTCGGCGGCCGTTCGTAGGCTGGATCCTCGTGCGACCCCTCCCCCTGCCCGACGTGGGCAACCCTCCCCTGACGTCCCCCGCCCGGCTCCTGGCCTGGCAGGGGTGGCGCCAGCGCGACGTGCTCGCGAAGTCCCTGGTGGCGGGCGTGGTGGCGATGCTCGCGTCCGCCGCGGCCCCGCTGCTCATCGGTCGTGCCATCGACGAGGGGCTGTCGCAGGGCTTCGACGGCCCGCTGTTCGCCTGGTGCGGGGCGATGCTCGCCGCCGCCGCCGTCATCGTCGTCGCGGGCATCTTCAACCACATCTGGGACGTCGAGAACTGGGTGCGGGCGTCGCTGTCGTTCTCCCAGCTCGTGGGCTACAAGGCCTCGCGCGCCGGGCACGCGATCACGCGCAAGCTGCCCACCGGCGAGGTCGTCTCCGCCGTCGCCAACGACGCCTTGCGCGTGGGCGACATGTTCTCCATGGCCGGCCGGTTCACGGGCGGCGTGATCGCGTACGTGGTCGTCGTGGCGATCATGCTCTCCCAGCACGTCCAGCTCGGCCTGGTGCTGGCGCTCGGCATCCCGGCGGTGGCGGCCGTGCTCGGCCTGCTGGTCAAGCCGCTGCAGTCGCGCCAGACGACGCAGCGCGAGGCCACGGGACGGCTCACGTCGCTCGGTGCGGACACCGTCTCGGGCCTGCGCATCCTGCGCGGCATCGGCGGCGAGGACGAGTTCGCGGCCCGCTACGCGCGCCAGTCGCAGGAGGTGCGGCACCAGGGCGTGCGCGTCGCGGTGCTCCAGTCGGTGCTCGACGGGCTGCAGGTGCTGCTGCCCGGCCTGCTCGCCGCGCTGGTGCTGTGGCTCGGCGCCCGGGCCGCCGTCCGCGGCGAGATCACCAGCGGCCAGCTCGTGACGTTCTACGGCTACGCGGCCTTCCTCGCGTGGCCGGTGCAGATGGCCACGCAGATGCTGCAGATGGTGATCCGCGCCGTCATCTCCTCGCGCAAGATCCTCGACGTGCTGCGCGTCACCGAGGCGACGCCCTCGACCTCGACGCCCACGGACGCGCCGGCCGCCGGCGCCGACCTCGCCGACGAGGCGAGCGGCCTCGTGCTGCGCGAGGGCCGCGTGCTCGGGCTGGTCAGCGCCGACCCGGACGCCTCCGCGCGCGTCGCGACGCGGCTCGGGCGGCTCGACGACGAGGCCGAGGCCGGCACGCCGGTCCGGCTCGGCGGCGTGCCGCTGGCCGACCTCGACAAGGAGGTGCTGCGCCGCCGCGTCGTGGTCTCCGAGGCGACGCCGCACCTGTTCTCGGGCGTGCTCGGCGAGGCGCTCGACGCCCGCGGCCGCGCCACCGAGGCCGACCTCCTGGCCGCGATGGTCACCGCGGACGCGCACGACGTGCTCGACAGCGTGCCCGGCGGCCTCGCCGGCGACCTGCCCGAGAAGGGCCGCTCCCTGTCGGGCGGCCAGCGGCAGCGCGTCGCCCTGGCGCGGGCCCTGCTCACCGAGCCGGAGATCCTCGTGCTCGTGGAGCCCACCAGCGCGGTGGACGCCCACACCGAGGCGCGGATCGCGGAGCGGGTGGCCGAGGTGCGCCGCGGCCGCACGACGCTCGTCGTCACCGCCAGCCCGCTCGTGCTCGACCACCTGGACGAGGTCGTGCTGCTCGACGACGACGCCACGGTCGCCGCGTCCGGCACGCACGCCGAGCTGCTCGCCCGCCGCGACGCCCACGGCGCCGCGTACCGCGCCGTCGTCGGCCGCAGCATGGCGGAGGACACCGCCGGCGACGCCGACGCCGACGCCGACGAGATCACCGACACCGACCTGGAAGGAGCCGCGCGATGAGCGCCCCCGCCGCCGCGACCCCCGGGGCCGGCACCGTGAACCCGAACCTGCTGCCCATCGCCGACCGCGCCGAGGTGAACCGCACGGTGGGCCGCCTGTTCCGGCGCCACCGCGGCCAGCTCGGCGGCGTCTCCGTGCTGCACACCCTCGCCGCGCTGGCCGGCCTGGCGGGCCCGTTCCTGCTGGGCCGGATCATCGACGAGGTCGCCGCCGGCACCACGCTCTCCGCGGTCGACACCCTCGCGCTGGTGCTCCTCGGCGCCGTCGTCGCGCAGGCCGTGATCACGCGGTACGCGCAGCGGCTGTCCATGGTCTTCGGCGAGCGCGTCTTCGCGGACCTGCGCGAGGAGTTCATGGACGCCGTCACGCGGCTGCCGCTGTCCACGGTGGAGAAGGCGGGCACCGGCGACCTCGTCGCGCGCACCACCAACGACGTCAACAAGCTGCAGCACGCCGTGCGGTTCGGCGTGCCGCGGGTGCTCGTGTGCGTCGTGACGATCGTGCTCACGCTGGTCGCGTCGTTCCTCGCGAGCCCGCTCGTGGCGGTCGGGCTGCTCACCGGCGTCCCGCTGATCGTCGTGGCCACGCGCTGGTACCTCCGGCGCGCGACGCCGGGCTACCTGCGCGAGTCCGCCGCGTACGCGACGATCAACGGCTCCATCACCGAGGCCGTCGAGGGCGCCCGCACCGCCGACGCCCTGCACCTCGGCGCCCGGATCCGCCGGCGCATCGACCGCGACCTGCGCGAGGCGTTCGACGCCGAGTCCTACACCCTGGGCCTGCGGCTGCGGCTCATCCCGGCCCTGGACGCGGCGGTCGCGATCGCGCCGATCGTCGTCATCCTCTGGGGCGGCTGGCTCGTGTCGCAGGACCTCACCACGGTGGGCACCGTCGCGACCATCGCGATGTACGGCCACCAGATGGGCGGCCCGGTGTTCGACCTCGTGTTCTGGCTCGACGAGCTGCAGGTCGCGGCCGTCGCGCTGGCACGCGTCGTCGGCGTCGGCCTGGTCGGCCCGGACCGCACGGCCGGCACCGCCGTGCCGACGTCGGAGGAGGTGCGGGCCCGGTCCGTGCGGTACGCGTACCGCGAGGGCCACGACGTGCTGCACGGCATCGACCTCGACCTCGCGCCGGGCGAACGGCTGGCCGTCGTCGGGCCGTCCGGCGCGGGCAAGTCCACGCTGGGCCGCATGCTCGCGGGCATCCACCCACCCACCGGCGGGTCGGTCACCGTGGGCGACGTGCCGCTCGTCGAGCTGCCGCTGGAGGACCTGCGCCACCACGTCGCGCTGGTCACCCAGGAGCACCACGTGTTCGTCGGGTCGCTGGCGGAGAACCTGCGGCTGGCCGACACGTCGGCCACCGACGACGCGCTGTGGGGCGCGCTCGGCGCGGTCGACGCCGCGTCGTGGGCCGCGGACCTGCCGGACGGGCTGGAGACGGCCGTCGGGTCCGGCGGGCACACGCTCACGCCGGCCCAGGCGCAGCAGGTCGCGCTCGCGCGGCTGGTGCTGCTCGACCCGCACACGCTCGTCCTCGACGAGGCGACGTCGCTGCTCGACCCGCGCGCCGCCCGCCACCTGGAGCGGTCGCTCAACGCCGTGCTCACCGGTCGCACGGTGGTCGCCATCGCGCACCGCCTGCACACCGCGCACGACGCCGACCGCGTCGCCGTCGTCGACGGCGGCCGCATCACCGAGATCGGCCCGCACGACGACCTCGTCGCCGCCGGCGGGGACTACGCCAGGCTCTGGCACAGCTGGCAGCACGAGTGAGCGCGGGGTAGTCCGCCTCTCGCCGAGGTGGTGCTACCTCGCGGCTCGAGGGACTACCTCGGCGCGACGGGCTGGCGGATCAGCGTGCGCAGCTTCTCGGGGGCCGTGCGGCGCAGGTCGGACAGATAGATCTCGTGGTGCAGGCCGCCCAGCGCCCGCCCCTCGGCCTCGACGAACGCGTGCAGCCGCTCGATGGTCGCGGGCTCGGTGGCGAACGGGCCGCGGTGCAGCACCTGGGCGGCGTCGCCCTCGTCGTAGCGCTCCAGGCGGACGCGGTCGCCCGCCGGGGGCTGCTTCGCCGCGACGGCACGGGACGTCACCTCGGCCGCGTCCACGTGCTCGACGGCGTCCGGGAGGCTGATCATCAGCGTCCAGCGCCACTCGTCCTTGGCGTCCACGCTGAACCGGCTCATGTCGTCGGCCCACCACAGGCCCTCGAGCGGCATGACGGTGTACGCGTCGCCCGTGGCCTCCTTGACCGCCGCCCGCAGGGCGTACGCGAGCGGGTACAGCGTCTCGACCGCCTCGCGGTAGGCCGGTGTCGTGTTCGGGTCGCCCTCGCCGTCCACCATGAGGAAGGGGCGGGGCGGCAGCGTCACCAGGGCCGGCGTCGTCGTGGCGCGGTAGTGCAGCCGCGGCTCGCGCTTGAGGTCGATGGCCGTCATCCGGTCAGCGTGGCACAGGAGGCCCGCCCGGCTCGTGCGAGACCTGCCGGTCGTCTAGCCGGGCAGCCCCGCGATGCCGGTGCCCACCGGGTCGTCGGAGTCGTCGTGCGTGCTGCCGCGCCTCGTCCCGGCCGCCTCGTCGCGCACGAGCCGGACCCACAGCAGCACGGCGAAGAGCCCGAACACCCACCACTGCAGCGCGTAGAACAGGTTCTGCAGGTTGACGCCGTCGCTGCCCTCGAGCACGGGCCGCGGCAGCGGCGCGGGACCGCCCTCGGCGGCGGTCGCCTGCGCGGGGTCGGACGTCGTGAGCACCATGTAGCCGGAGTAGATCGGCCCGCCCCAGGTGTTCACCAGCGCGCCGGTGGAGATCGAGTCGGTGAGCGGCGGGCCGTCCGGGTCGTCGGGCAGCGGCTCGCCGCCCTCCTGCACGGACTCCGACGCCTGCACCCACCCGGTGACGCGCACGTCGCCGTCCGGGACGTCGAGCGCCGCGGCGTCCGGGGTGGGCGAGTCCACCCAGCCCCGCACGACCGGCAGGACCGGCGGCCCCGACAGGTCCGCCCACGAGGACCCGCCCGTGCCGTCGTCGGTGACGCGCAGCGGGGTGAGCACCAGGTAGCCGGTGCGGCCGTCCAGCGCGCGCCCGGCGACGAGCATCTGTCCCTCGGCCTCGTACTCCCCCGTGACCCACGCCTCGGTGCCGACCAGCTCGCCGGGGAACGACGTCTGCGGCGGGAGCAGGGTGCCCAGCGCCTCCGGGCCGTGCGAGGCCTGCTCGGCCGCCTCCTGCTGGGCGGCGAGCTCGGCGCGCTGGTAGGCGCGGTCGAGCTGCCACACGCCGAGCCGGCCGCACACGGCGGCGGCGAGCAGGAAGAGGAGCAGGATCCCGATCATGCGGGGCTGGAGGGCCACCGCCCAGAACGACCTGCGGGCGGGCTGGGGGCTGGGCACGGCACCACCGTAATCGGCCCGGGGCCCGGCCCGGGAATCCGTGCGCCGGATCATCTGACACCCCGCCAGATCGACGTCACGCGCTCTGACCTCGCCGGTCGTGCTGCATTCGGGCACCGGGTGCGGTGGAATGAAGGCGCCGGTCTTCCCCCGAGCCCCAGGAGCGTGTGATGAGCACCACGACCACCCCGACCGTCAGCCCCACGCCATGGCGCGCGGGCGCCGGTACCGAGCTCACGGCCGAGACGATCGAACGGATCGACCGGTGGTGGCGGGCGGCGAACTACCTGTCGGTCGGTCAGATCTACCTGCTCGACAACCCGCTGCTGCGCGAGCCCCTCACCCGCGACCACGTCAAGCCGCGCCTGCTGGGCCACTGGGGCACGACGCCGGGCCTGAACTTCCTGTACGCCCACCTCAACCGGGCGATCAAGGAGCGCGAGCAGTCCACGGTCTACGTCGCCGGCCCCGGCCACGGTGGCCCCGGCCTCGTCGCGAGCACGTACCTCGACGGCACGTACTCCGAGCTCTACTCGGACATCACCGAGGACACCGACGGCGTGCGCCGCCTGTTCCGCCAGTTCTCGTTCCCTGGCGGCATCCCGAGCCACGTCGCCCCGGAGACGCCCGGTTCCATCCACGAGGGCGGCGAGCTGGGCTACGCCCTCTCGCACGCCTACGGCGCGGTCTTCGACAACCCGGACCTGCTGGTGGCGGCGGTCGTGGGCGACGGCGAGGCCGAGACCGGCCCGCTCGCCACGAGCTGGCACTCGAACAAGCTGCTCAACCCCGCGCAGGACGGCGTCGTGCTGCCGATCCTGCACCTCAACGGGTACAAGATCGCGAACCCCACGATCCTCGACCGCATCGGCCGCGACGAGCTCGAGTCGCTCATGGTCGGGTACGGGCACAAGCCGCACTGGTTCGAGGTGGCCGACGGCACCGACGAGTCGCACGAGTCGATCCACCGCCGCTTCGCCGCGGTGCTGGACGAGGTGCTCGACGAGATCGCCGCGATCAAGGCGCAGGCCGCCGTCGAGGGTGTGGACATGGCGCGCCCGGCGTGGCCGATGATCGTGTTCCGCACGCCGAAGGGCTGGACGGGCCCGGAGTACATCGACGGCAAGAAGACGGTGGGCTCGTGGCGGGCGCACCAGGTGCCGCTCGCGAGCGCCCGGGACACGCCCGAGCACCTCCAGGTGCTGGAGACGTGGCTCAAGTCGTACCGGGCCGAGGAGCTCTTCGACGACGACGGCCGCATCCTCGACGACATCCGCGAGCTGGCCCCGCCCGGCGAGCTGCGCATGAGCGCCAACCCGCACGCGAACGGCGGCGTGCTGCTGCGCGATCTGCGGCTGCCGGACTTCCGCGACTTCGGCGTCGACGTCTCCGCGCCGGGCGCCGGCGCGGTGGAGGCGCCGCGCGTGCTGGGCCAGTTCCTCACCGAGGTGATCCGCCGCAACCCGGACAACTTCCGGATCTTCGGCCCGGACGAGACGGCGTCCAACCGCCTGCAGGCCACGTTCGACGTCACCGGCAAGCAGTGGAACGCCGAGTACTTCTCGCCGGAGGTCGACGAGCACCTGGTCCGCGCCGGCCGGGTGATGGAGCAGCTGAGCGAGCACCAGTGCCAGGGCTGGCTGGAGGGCTACCTGCTCACCGGGCGGCACGGCCTGTTCACCAGCTACGAGGCCTTCATCCACATCGTCGACTCGATGTTCAACCAGCACGCCAAGTGGCTCAAGGTCACCAACCACATCCCGTGGCGGCGGCCGATCGCGAGCCTCAACTACCTGCTCTCCAGCCACGTGTGGCGCCAGGACCACAACGGCTTCAGCCACCAGGACCCGGGCTTCATCGACCACGTCGTGAACAAGAAGGCCGAGATCGTCCGGGTGTACCTGCCGCCGGACGCGAACACCCTGCTGAGCACCTACGACCACTGCCTGCGCTCGCGCCAGTACGTGAACGTCGTCGTCGCGGGCAAGCAGCCGGCGCCGCAGTTCCTCACGATGGAGCAGGCGGTGGCGCACTGCACCCGCGGCCTGGGCATCTGGGAGTGGGCGGGCACCGAGGTCGAGGGCGAGGACCCGGACGTCGTGCTCGGCGCGGCGGGCGACGTGCCCACCCTCGAGGTGCTCGCGGCGGCCGACATCCTGCGCCACCGCGTCCCCGACCTCAAGGTCCGCGTGGTCAACGTCGTCGACCTCATGCGGCTGCAGGACGAGAAGGAGCACCCGCACGGCCTGTCCGACAAGGACTTCGACACGCTGTTCACCGCCGACAAGCCGGTGATCTTCAACTACCACGGCTACCCGTGGCTCATCCACCGCCTCACGTACCGGCGCACCAACCACGCCAACATCCACGTGCGCGGGTACAAGGAGGAGGGCACCACGACGACGCCCTTCGACATGGCGATGCTCAACGACATCGACCGGTACCACCTCGTGGTCGACGTCATCGACCGGGTGCCGGCCCTGCGCTCGCGGTACGCGGGCCTGCGGCAGGAGATGGTCGACGCCCGCCTCGCGGCCCGGCAGTACACCCGCGAGCACGGCGAGGACATCCCCGAGGTGCGCGACTGGGTGTGGCCGGACGTCGGCGAGACGGGCACCGAGAACGGCGGACCCCAGTACGACGCCGCGGCGGCGACGGGCGGCGACAACGAATGACAGGGGACGCACGAATGACAGGTGACGCCGCGTGACCGGCTCGACCCGCTCGATCTACATCGCCTCCCCCGAGGGCGAGACCGGCAAGTCGACGGTCGCGCTGGGCGTGCTGGACCTCCTGGTCCGGCAGGTCTCCCGCGTCGGGGTGTTCCGGGCCGTCTCCCGCGTGCCGTCGCCGCCGGCGTCGGACGCGGGGGGCGACGCCCCGCGCGACCACGTGCTGGAGATGCTGCTCGCGCACGACGGCGTGGACCTGTCCTACGAGGACGCGGTCGGCGTCACCTACGACGACGTGCACGCGGACCCGGAGGCCGCGCTCGCCCGCATCCTCGACCGCTACCACGCGGTCGCGGAGCGGTGCGACGCCGTCGTCGTGGTCGGCACGGACTACACGGACGTCGCGGGCGCCACGGAGCTGGCGTTCAACGCGCGCGTGGCGGCCAACCTGGGCGCCCCGGTGCTGCTCGTGGCCTCGGGCCGCGAGCGCTCGCCGGAGGACGTGCGCGCCCTGGTGCGCCTCAGCCTGTCCGAGCTGCGCGCGAACCACGCGCAGCCGGTGGGCGTCGTCGTGAACCGGTGCACCCCGGCGGTGCTCGCGGCGGCGACCACGGCGGTGGTCGGCGACGCGGACCTGCCGGTGTGGACCATCCCCGAGGAGCCGTTCCTGCACGCGCCGACGGTCGGCCGCCTGACCGAGGCGGTGCAGGGCAGGCTCATGCTCGGCGACGCCGACCTGCTGGGCCGAGAGGCGCTGGAGGTGATCGTCGGGGCGATGTCGTTCGAGCACGTGCTCGACCACCTCTCCGACGGCGCGGTCGTCATCCTCCCCGGCGACCGCTCCGACGTGCTGCTCGGGCTGCTGTCGGCGCACTCCGCCGCCACGTTCCCCTCCCTGGCGGGCATCGTGCTCACCGGCGGGTACGTGCCGCGCGGCGCGATCGCGCAGCTGCTGTCGGCGCTCGGGCCGCGCGTGCCGGTGGTCGCGACCGCGCTCGACACGTTCCAGGCGGCCCGCCGCGCCGCGGAGACGCACGGCTACGTCACGGTCGCCTCGACGCGCAAGATCGACGTCGCGCGCGCCCTGTTCGAGCAGCACGTGGACGGCGCGGAGCTGCTGGCCCGCCTCGACCTGCCGCGCACGCGCGTCGTCACGCCGCTGATGTTCGAGTACGAGCTCATCGAGCGGGCGCGCGGCGACCGGCGCCGCGTCGTGCTGCCCGAAGGGGACGACGACCGCATCCTGCGCGCCGCGTCGACCGTGCTGGCCCGCGGGATCGCGGACCTCGTGATCCTGGGCGACGAGACGTCGATCCGCGCCCGGGCGGCCGAGCTGGGCCTCGACATCGCCGCCGCCACCGTCCTGTCCCCCACCGACCCCGAGCACGTCGAGAGGTTCAGCGCCGAGTACGCGAGGCTCCGGGCGCACAAGGGCATGACGGTGGAGCGGGCCAAGGAGATCGTCACCGACGTGTCGTACTTCGGCACGATGATGGTGCACCTCGGCCTCGCGGACGGCATGGTGTCGGGCGCCGCGCACACGACGGCGCACACCATCCGGCCGTCGTTCGAGATCGTCAAGACGCAGCCAGGCGTCTCCGTGGTGTCGTCGGTGTTCCTCATGTGCCTGCAGGACCGCGTGCTGGTGTACGGCGACTGCGCCGTGATCCCCGACCCGACCGCGGAGCAGCTCGCGGACATCGCCATCTCGTCGTCCGCGACGGCGGCGCAGTTCGGCGTCGACCCGAAGGTCGCGATGCTGTCCTACTCGACGGGCACGTCCGGCTCGGGCGCGGACGTCGACAAGGTGCGCACCGCGACCGGGCTGGTCCGCGAGCGCCGCCCCGACCTGTCGGTGGAGGGCCCCATCCAGTACGACGCCGCCGTGGACGCGTCGGTCGCGAAGTCGAAGCTGCCGGAGTCGGCGGTGGCCGGGCAGGCGACGGTGTTCGTCTTCCCGGACCTCAACACCGGCAACAACACCTACAAGGCCGTGCAGCGCTCGGCCGGGGCCGTCGCCGTCGGCCCCGTGCTGCAGGGCCTGAACAAGCCGGTCAACGACCTGTCGCGCGGCGCGCTGGTCGCGGACATCGTCAACACCGTCGCCATCACGGCGATCCAGGCCCAGTCGTTCGGGGCACAGGCACAGGAGGCCACCGCATGAGCATCGTCCCCGAGGCCGAGCGGCCCACCCCGTACAGCGCGTACGGGGCGCACGGCTCCGTGCTGGTGCTCAACTCGGGCTCGTCGTCGCTCAAGTACCAGCTGGTCAACCCCGTGGGCGGGGAGGCGATCGCCGCCGGCACGATCGAGCGGATCGGCGAGCCGTCCGGCATCGTCACGCACACGTTCGCGGGCAACAAGACCCGCCGCGAGCTCGAGGTGCCCGACCACGGGGAGGCGCTGCGGATCGCGCTCGGCCTGTTCGACGAGATCGGCCCGCGCCTGGCGGACGCCGGCATCTACGCCGTCGGGCACCGGGTGGTGCACGGCGGTGCGGAGTTCTCGGGCCCGGTCGTGGTGGACGACGACGTCGTGGCGCGCATCGACGCCCTGGTGCCGCTCGCGCCGCTGCACAACCCGGCCAACGTGCAGGGCATCCGGGTGGCGCGCGAGCTGCTGTCCGACGTGCCGCACGTCGCCGTCTTCGACACGGCGTTCTTCTCCGCCCTGCCCGCCGAGGCGTACACGTACGCGATCGACCGCCAGGTGGCGCAGGAGTACGACGTGCGCCGGTACGGCTTCCACGGCACCAGCCACCAGTACGTGGCGGGCAAGGTGGCGCGGGTGCTGGGCCGCCGCGTGCAGGACCTGCACACGATCGTGCTGCACCTGGGCAACGGGGCGTCCGCGTCGGCGGTGGCGGGTGGCGTCCCCATCGACACCTCCATGGGGCTGACGCCGCTGGAGGGCCTGGTCATGGGCACGCGGTCGGGCGACATCGACCCGGCCGTCGTCTTCCACCTGGCGCGGAACGCCGAGATGGGCATCGACGAGCTCGACACGCTGCTCAACAAGCGCTCGGGGATGCTGGGCCTGTCGGGCGTGAACGACTTCCGCGAGCTCCGGCGTCTCATCGACGACGGCGACGAGGCGGCCTCGCTCGCGTTCGACGTCTACGTCCACCGCCTGAAGAAGTACGTGGGCGCCTACGCCGCCCTGCTGGGGCGGGTGGACGTCATCGCGTTCACCGCGGGGGTGGGCGAGAACGACACCGCCGTCCGCGCCGCCGTCTGCGAGGGGCTCGAGGGCATGGGCATCGCCGTCGACCCGGCCCGCAACACCGCGCGGGCCGGCGGGGAGCGCATCATCTCCCCCGACTGGACGTCCACGCTGGTGATGGTGATCCCGACGATGGAGGAGCTCGCCATCGCCCGGCAGTGCGTGGAGGCGGTCGAGCACCTGCGTCCCTCGTCGTCGGTCACGGCGGGCTGACGCCCGCCGCGGCGCGCGCGCCTCAGGCCAGCGCGAACGCCACGCAGGCGATCCCGAAGCCCATGACGCCGATCGCCGTCTCCATGACGGTCCACGTGCGCAGCGTGGTCTTCACGTCCATGTCGAAGAACCGGCCCACGAGCCAGAACCCCGAGTCGTTGACGTGGCTGAGCACCACGGAGCCGGCCGCCACGGCGACGACGATCGCGGCGGTCGCGAGCTGGCTGAACCCGCCGGCGGCGACGGCCGGCGCGATGAGCCCGGCCGCCGTCGTGAGCGCCACCGTGGCGGAGCCCTGCGCGACCCGCAGCACGGCCGAGATGACGAACCCGGCGACGATGACGGGGAGCCCCAGGTCGGCGAGGACGTCGGCGAGCGCGTCACCGATGCCGGACGACCGCAGCACGCCGCCGAACATGCCGCCGGCGCCGGTGATGAGGATGACGGAGCAGACGGGCCCCAGCGCGGAGTCGAGCGTCTGCTCCAGCACGGTGCCCTCGACGCCCCGGCGACGACCGAGCGCCCAGGCCGCCACGAGGACGGAGACCAGCAGCGCGACCGGCGTGGAGCCCACGACGCCCGCCCAGGTCACGACCGGGCTCTCGGCGGCGACCCAGCCCGCGGAGACCGCGGTCTCCAGCCCGGTGTTGGCGAAGATCAGCACGAGCGGGAGCAGGAGGATGCCGACGACCGTGCCGAAGCGCGGTGGGTTCGCGATCTGCACCGCGTCCGCACGGCCGAGGATCGCGGGCACGGGGAGCTCGAAGCGCCGGCCGGCGAACCGGCCGAAGAGGTAGGCCGTGACGTACCAGGTGGGGATCGCGATGATCAGCCCGAGGAGCAGGACCATGCCGACGTTCGCGCCGAGGAACTCGGACGCGGCGACCGGGCCCGGGTGCGGCGGCACGAAGACGTGCATCACCGAGAACGCGCCGGCGACGGGCAGGCCGTAGAGGAGCAGCGAGCCGCCGAGGCGGTGCGCCACCGCGAACACGATCGGCAGCATCACCACGAGGCCGGCGTCGAAGAAGATCGGGAAGCCGAAGATCAGCGAGGCCACGCCGAGGGCGAGCGGGGCACGCTTCTCTCCGAACCGCGCGATGAGCACGTCGGTCATCACCTTGGCGCCGCCGCTGGTCTCGATCAGCCGCCCCAGCATCGCGCCGAGCCCGACGAGCAGGGCGACCGACGCCAGCGTGGAGCCGAAGCCGTCCAGCAGCACGTCCAGGATGCCGCCGCTGGGCAGGCCCGCCGCCACCGCGGTGAGCACGCTGACCAGCACGAGCGCGAGGAACGCGTGCAGGCGCACCTTGATGATGAGCAGGAGCAGGAGCGCGACGGCTCCCGCGGCGATGGCGAGCAGCGGCCCGGCCGTGAGGGTCTGGGTCCAGTCGTCTGTGGGCATGGCGAGGTCCTCGTCGACGGTCGTACGGGTGGTGGGGAGGTGCGTGCCGGTCCGGCCGGCGGGAGCGCGCGGCTCCGGTGGTCGGGCCGGCGGCTCAGGCCAGTGGGTCGGGCCGGTGGGTCAGGCCTGGTCGGCGAGCCAGCCGAGCACGGAGTCGACGATCTGCTCCGGCGCCGCGGCGACGTCGATCCGGATGCCGTCCTCGTCGCCGGTGAGCGGCTCGAGCGTGGCGAGCTGGGACGGCAGGAGCGCCGGGGGCATGAAGTGCCCGCTGCGGTGCGCCATGCGGTCGGCGAGGAGCTCGGGGCTGCCGTCGAGGTGGACGAACCGCACCCGGCCGTGCGCGCCGCGCAGCACGTCGCGGTAGGTGCGCTTGAGCGCCGAGCAGGTGACGACGGCGGACCTGCCGGCGTCGGTCTCGCCGGTCAGCCAGTCGCGGATGGCGGCGAGCCAGGGGGCGCGGTCGGCGTCGGTGAGGGGCGTGCCCGCCGACATCTTGTCGATGTTGGCCTGGGGGTGGAACTCGTCGGCCTCGGCGACGTCGAGGCCGAGGCGCGCGGCGAGGAGCCCGGCGATCGTGGTCTTGCCCGAGCCGGCGACGCCCATCACGACGAGGTGCCCGGCGACCGGCGGCCGCGGCGCGCTCGCGGCCCGCGCGTCACCGGTGGCGTCCATGACGACAGTGTCCATCTCGACTTCCCTGTTCGGTCGGCGACCCGCCGGGGCGGGCCCCGCGGCGACTGCTGCGTCACCGCGTCGTCCGAGGATGCCTCATTGGTACTACCTTTGACAAGACTGGTCACACCAATCGCTCGGCCGACCAGACGTCGATAGGCTCCGCCCATGTCGTCACCGTCCCTGCACGCCGGGGTGCTCGACGCGCTCGGCCGCGCGATCACCAGCGGCGACGTCCCCGCGGGCAGCCCCCTCACGCTCGACGGGATCGGCGCCGAGCACGGGGTCTCGCGGACCGTGGCGCGCGAGGTGATGCGGATGCTCGAGGGCCTCGGGATGGTGCGCTCGCGGCGCCGGGTCGGCCTCGTGGTGCTCGGCATGGAGGACTGGAACGTGCTCGACCCGCGCGTCATCCGCTGGCGGCTGCAGGGCCCCGGCCGGGACGCGCAGCTGCGGAGCCTCACCGAGCTGCGGCACGCGGTCGAGCCGCTCGCCGCCGCCGGCGCCGCCCGCCACGCCACCCCGCAGGTGCGGGGCGAGCTCGTGGACCTCGCCCGCCGGATGCGCACCCTCGGCGAGGCTGGCGACCTCACCGAGTTCCTCGCCCTCGACGTCCGCATGCACGAGCTGCTGCTGCGCTCCAGCGGCAACGAGATGTTCGGCCCCCTGGCCGACGTCGTCGCCGAGGTCCTCGCCGGGCGGACGCACCTCGGCCTCATGCCGCCCTCCCCCGCGCCCGAGGCGCTCGACCAGCACGAGGCCGTCGCCCGGGCGGTGGCCGAGCACGACCCCGACGCCGCCGAGGCCGCGATGGCACGGATCGTCGGCGAGGTGCGGCGTGCCATCGACGACCTGCCCGACCACCTGCCCGACCACCTGCCCCACGACCTGCCCCACGACGACGACGGCGCCACCCGCCAGGGATAGTCTCGACCGCGATGCTGCGCTTCACGCCTCCCTGCGGACCGGTCGACGGCTGGGCGGACGACGACGTCGTCCGGGCCACCGGCATCCCGTACGCCCGCGCGGACCGGTTCGAGCGGCCCGTGCCGGTCCCCGATCGCGTCGCACCGTACGAGGCGACGCAGTGGTCGCCCGCCTGCCCGCAGGCGCCGGTCCCGTTCCTCGAGGAGGTGCTGGGGGCGCCGGGGGCCGGCGTCCCGGGCGACGAGCACTGCCAGCGCCTGTCCGTGACGATGCCCGCCGACCTGCCCGCCGACGTGCGCCCCGACGACCGGCTGCCCGTCATGGTGTGGATCCACGGCGGCTCGTACACCTCCGGCGCGGGCGACCTGCCGATCATGGACCCGCGGCCGCTGGTCGCCGAGCAGCGGGTCGTCGTCGTGTCCGTCACCTACCGGCTCGGCCTGCTCGGCTACCTCGGCGACGGCGGCCCCGAGCGGCCCGCGAACCTGGGGCTGCTCGACCAGCTCGAGGCGCTGCGCTGGGTGCACCGCAACATCGCCGCGTTCGGCGGCGACCCGGGGCGGGTCACGGTGTTCGGGCAGTCCGCCGGCGGCGACGCGGTGGCGCACCTCCTGGCCGTGCCCGCCGCGGCCGCCCTGGTCTCCCGCGCGATCGTGCAGAGCGCGCCGCTCGGCATCTCCCGCGGCCGGGCACGGATGAACGCCGCCATGGCGCGCGCGGCCGCGGGCATCTCGCCCCGGACGCCCGTGGCGGACGTCGTGGCGGCGGAGGCGCGGGTCGCCCGGGCGGCGACGGGGGCCGGCCTGCGCGCCGCGATGCCGTTCGGCACCCAGTACGGTCACGACCCGCTGCCGCCCGAGGACGAGGTCGACGCCGCCTGGGACGCCGCCGCGCCGCAGGTCGCGCTGCTCGTCGGGAGCACGGCCGAGGAGGCGCGGCTGTTCGTCCGCCGGATCCCCGCGGTCCGCCGGCTCGCCGCGCTGCCCGTCGTCGGGCCGGGGATGCGACGCGCGATGGTCGCCGCCGTCACCGCGGCGGTCTACGGGCGGCCCGCGCGCCGGTTCGCGGCCCGGCACGCGGCGGCCGGCGGCACCGCCTACCGGTACGTCGTGACGTGGGGCGCGCCGGGCAACCCGTGGGGCGCCGCGCACACGGTCGACCTGCCGCTGCTGTTCGGCGACGAGAAGGCGTGGGCGACGGCGGCGCTCACGGACGGGGCGTCGTGGGACGACCTCCAGCGCTCCGCGCGGCGGGTGCGTGCCGTGTGGGGCGCGTTCGCGCGGGGCGAGGACCTCGGCGACCGGCTCGACGTCCCCGGCGCCCTGACCGTCCGGCGGGTGCGGCGATGACGCTCCTGCTCGACCCGCCCGCCTGGCCGGCGCACGGCACCCTCTGGTCGCACCTGGTCTCGGACACGTCGCTGCACGAGCTCCGCTCGTTCGCGCGCGCCCAGGGCGTGGGCGACCGGGCCTTCGACCTCGACCACTACGACGTCCCCGCCGAGCGCCACGACGCCCTGGTGGCCGCCGGGGCCGTGCCCGTGACCGGCGGCGAGCTGTCCCGCCGCCTCGCCGGCTCCGTCCTGCGGGTGCCCGGCCGCGAGCGGCGGCGCGCGTCCCACGACGCGCTGCTCGCCCGGTGGGCGACGCTGTGGGAGCCGGGCGACGGCGCGCGGGCCGCGCCCGCCGCGGCGCACGACGTCGGGACCGACCTCGTGGGCCGCTGGCGCGAGCCGCACCGGGTGTACCACTCGCGCCTGCACCTGGCCGACTCCCTCGACGCCCTGGACCTCCTCGTCGCCGACGGCGCGCCCGGCTCGCGCTGGCACGCGGCGGCCGCGCTGTGGTTCCACGACGCGGTGCACGACGGCGAGGCGGGCCGGGACGAGGAACGGTCGGCGGCGCTGGTCGGCGCGGCGCTCGGCCCGCTGACGGGCGCCGTCCGGCCGGCGGGCACGGGTCGCGCGCTCGGGGAGAGCGACGTCGCCGAGGTCGCCCGGCTCGTGCTGGTGACCACGGCCCACGACCCCGTGACGGCGGACGCCACGGGCGCCCTGGTCAGCGACGCGGACCTCGCCGTCCTCGGCGCCGAGCCCGGCCGGTACGCGCGCTACGCGGCCCAGGTCCGCGCCGAGTACGGCCACGTGCCCGACGACGCGTTCCGCGCCGGGCGGGCCGCCGTCCTGGACCAGCTCGCCGGGCTGCCGAGGCTGTACCGCTCGCCCGCAGCCGTGTCCCGGTGGGCCGACGCCGCGGAACGCAACCTGCGCGCCGAGCGCGCCGCCCTCCGCCCCTGACGTAGGTTGCGGGCGTGACCTCGACCCCGCCCGCCACGGACCCGATCCCGGCCTCGCTCCCCGTCCGTGCCCGGCGCCGTCGTGCGCTGCGGGTCTCCGCCGCGACCGCCGGGGCGCTCGCCCTGGCCGTCGTCGTGCCGGTCGCATGGGTGCAGCTGACCGGCCAGGCGCGGGTCCGGCCGTCCGTCGAAGCCGTCGAGCCGGTGGACGCGATCCTCGTGCTCGGGGCGGGCATCCGGCCCGACGGCACCCCCTCGCCGTACCTGCAGCGCCGCCTGGACGCGGCGGCGGAGCTGTACCACGCCGGCGTCGCCGACCGGGTGGTGCTCAGCGGCGACGGGCAGCCTCGCCGGGACGGCACCCCCTACGACGAGCCCGCCTCCATGCGCGAGTGGATCCTCGGGCGGGGCGTGCCGGACGAGGCGCTGACGCTGGACCGCGAGGGCCTCGACACGACGGCGTCCTGCCGCCGTACCGCCGAGCTGGGTGCGCGCACCGCCGTCGTCGTCACGCAGGACTACCACCTGCGCCGCGCCCTGTTCAGCTGCAACCGCGCGGGTCTGGACGCGCAGGGCGTGGGCGTCTCGGCGGCGAGCGCGAGGCCCCGGCAGTGGGTGTGGTGGCACGTGCGAGAGATCCCGGCGTCGTGGCGCGCGGCGGTCCGCGAGCTCTGACGAGGACTCGGACGGGAGCCACGGCGGCCGCTATCGTCGCGGCATGACCGACGACGTCCTCACCAGCGCCGCCGAGGGCGTCGCCACCGTGACCCTGAACCGGCCCGCGAAGAAGAACGCGCTCACCACCGCGATGTACGCCGCGCTGGCCGACGCCCTCGACGCGGCGGAGGCCGACGCGGACGTCCGGGCCGTGGTGCTGCAGGGCGACGAGACCGTGTTCTGCGCGGGCAACGACATCGGCGACTTCCTGGACCGCCCGCAGGCCGGCACGGACGACCCGGCGTTCCGCTTCCTCAGCACGATCGCGCGGTTCCCCAAGCCGCTCGTCGCCGGGGTCTGCGGCCCGGCCGTCGGGGTCGGCGCGACGATGCTGCTGCACTGCGATCTCGTGTACGCCGGCGAGGGAGCGACGCTCCTCTTCCCGTTCGTGGACCTCGGCCTGGTCCCCGAGGCGGGGTCCAGCCTGCTGCTGCCGCAGGTCGTCGGGCACCAGCGCGCCGCGGCGGCCCTGCTGCTCGGGGAGCCGTTCACCGCCGCCGCGGCTCTCGACGCCGGCCTGGTCAACCGGGTGCTGCCGGACGCCGAGGTGCTCGGTCTCGCCCGCGCGCAGGCCGCCCGGCTGGCCGCGAAGCCCGTCGCGGCGCTCGTCGAGACCAAGCGCCTCCTCAGGTCCGGCACGCAGGCCGCCGTGCTCGAGCGGATCGACACCGAGGGCGCGGTGTTCACCCGCCTGCTCGGCGAGCCCGCGGCGCAGGCCGCGCTGGGCTCCTTCCTCGCCCGGCCCTGAGCGCGGCTACGGCAGGCGCAGCCGCCGCATCGCGCCGAGCGCGACGGACAGCACGCGGCTCGGCGTCTCCCCGCCGAGCGCGTACAGCGTGTCGAGGGACAGCCCGAGCCGGGCGCCGCGCTGGACGGCGACGGTCTGCACCTCGGTGACGGCCTCGATGCCCTCGCGCCCGTGCCGGCGGCCCTGCCCGGAGGACTTGAAGCCGCCCATCGGCGCGGCCGCGGAGCCCCAGGCCGAGGCGTACCCGTCGTTGATCACGACGGTGCCGGACTGCACGCGCGCCGCCAGGCGCCGGGCCCGGGCGACGTCGGTGGACCAGATGCTCGCGTTCAGCCCGAACTCGGTGTCGTTCATGACGCGCACCGCCTCGTCGTCCGACGACACGCGGGTCACCGCGACGACCGGGCCGAACGTCTCCTCGCGGGCGCACAGGGCGTCCGCGGGGACGTCGTCCAGCACGGTCGGTGCGTAGAAGTACGGGCCGACGTCGGAGCGGTGCACCCCGCCGACGACCGCGCGGGCGCCCTTCGCGAGCGCGTCGTCCACGTGCCGGGTGACGCGCTCGAGCTGCGCGGCGGAGACCAGCGAGCCCACGTCGGCGGTGTAGTCGAGCCCGGTGCCCAGGACGAGGTCGCGCACCGCGACGGCGAACCGCTCGAGGAACGCGTCCGCGATCCGCTCGTGCAGCACCAGGCGCTCGATCGACATGCACAGCTGGCCGGCGTTCGAGAAGCAGGCCCGCACCACGCCGGGCACGGCCGAGTCCAGGTCCGCGTCGGCCGCGACGTACAGCGGGTTCTTGCCGCCCAGCTCGAGCGTCGTGCCGATGAGCCGCTCCCCGGCCCGCGCCGCGACCTTGCGACCCGTCGCCGTCGAACCGGTGAAGGCGATGTGGTCCACGTGCTCCACGAGCGCCGCGCCGACGTCCCCGCCGCCGGCGACGACGAGGAACAGGTCGTCGGGCAGCCCCGCCTCCTGCAGCAGCTCGGCGGTCCACAGGGCCGACAGGGTGGTCTGCGGGTCCGGCTTGAGCACCACCGCGTTCCCCGCCAGCAGGGCCGGGATCGCCTCGGACAGGACCAGGGACAGCGGGTAGTTCCACGGCGCGATCGCGCCGACCACGCCGACGGGACGGCGGTGCACGCGCACGCCCGTGAGCACCGGCAGCATGCCCGGCACGCGCCGCTCGCCGAGGTACCCCGGGCCGCGCACGGCGTAGTGCCGGCACGCGATCGCGACGTCCGCGACCTCCTCGAACGCGCTGCGCCGCGCCTTGCCCGACTCCATCTGGATCAGGTCGAGGATCTCCGACTGCCGCTCCAGCACCAGGGCGCCCAGGCGGTCCAGCACGGCCGTGCGCTCGCGCAGCGTCGCACGCGCCCACCCGGGCTGCGCGGCTCGGGCGCGGGCCGCGGCCGACGCGACGTCGTCGGGCGACGACAGGGGGAACGTCGCCAACGGGGCACCCGTGAAGGGGAGGATCGAGCGGTGCGTCCCGACGGTGTGGGACGTGACGATGCGCCGCGTCAGCGGCTCCACGACGTCGGGCTCCAGGACATAGGTGGCGGCGGGCAGCTCGGGGTCAAGAAGTTCCCCGAGAGCGCCTTCGCCCTCGTGCGCGGTGGACATGGCCGACACCCTACGCGGGTCGCCCGACACCGCGGCAACCGTCGTCCCCGTTCGTCCGGGTCGTTCGCTCTCAGCGCGACCCGTCGAACCACTTCCCGAGCACGACCGTCTCCTGGTCGCCGTACCCGAGGCGGTCGTAGAAGCCCACCACCTGTGCGTTCGTGGCGCGGACCATGAGCTGCACCTTGCGCGCCCCGGCCGCGCGGAGCCAGTCCTCGGCGGCGGCCACCGTGGCGCGGCCGAGACCGCTCCCCTGCTCCTGCGGGTCGACCGCGACGTAGTACAGCCAGCCGCGGTGCCCGTCGTACCCGGCGAGCGCGGAGGACACGACCCGGTCGCCCGCCACACCGACCAGGACGGTCGACGTCGGGGTGCGGCGCGCGTCGGCGACGTCGCGCCGCGGGTCGTTCCACGGCCGGGTCAGGCCGCAGGCCTCCCACAGCGCGACGACCTGCTCGACGTCGCCGTCCCCGACCTCCCGGAACGCGACGGCGAGCGCGTCCCGGGTCGTGGCGTCGGCCGTCATCAGGGGATCACCGCGGCTGGTACGGGGAGACGACGACCTCGACCCGCTGGAACTCCTTGAGGTCGGAGTAGCCGGTCGTGGCCATGGCCCGGCGCAGGGCGCCGACGAGGTTCAGGGTGCCGTCGGCGGAGCCGCTCGGCCCGAACAGGACCTGCTCGAGCGTGCCGGCCGTGCCGACCTCGACGCGCTCGCCGCGCGGCAGCGCCGGGTGGTGGGCCTCGGGCCCCCAGTGCCAGCCCTGGCCCGGCGCCTCCTCGGCGCGGGCGAGCGCGGCGCCCAGCATGACGGCGTCGGCGCCGCAGGCCACGGCCTTGACGATGTCGCCGGAGCGGCCCACGCCGCCGTCGGCGATGACGTGCACGTACCGGCCGCCGGACTCGTCGAGGTAGTCGCGGCGGGCCGCGGCGACGTCGGAGACGGCCGTGGCCATCGGCGCGTGGATGCCGAGGCCCACGCGCGTGGTGTGGGCGGCGCCGCCGCCGAAGCCGACCAGGACGCCGGCCGCGCCCGTGCGCATGAGGTGCAGCGCCGCGGTGTAGGTGGACGCGCCGCCGACGACGACGGGCACGTCGAGCTCGTAGATGAACCGCTTGAGGTTGAGCGGCTCGGCGTTGCCGGACACGTGCTCGGCCGAGACCGTGGTGCCGCGGATGACGAACAGGTCCACGCCGGCGTCGACCACCGTCTGGTAGTGCTCCTGCGTGCGCTGCGGGGACAGCGCGCCGGCCACGGTCACGCCCGCGGCGCGGACCTCCTTGAGGCGCTGCGTGATGAGCTCGGCCTTGATCGGCTCGGCGTAGATCTCCTGCATGCGCTGCGTCGCGCGGTCGGCGGGCAGGTCGCGGATCTCGGCGAGCAGCGTCTCGGGCGACTCATACCGCGTCCACAGGCCCTCGAGGTCGAGGACGCCCAGGCCGCCGTGGTTCCCCAGCGCCACCGCGGTGGCAGGGCTCATCACGGAGTCCATCGGCGCCGACATGATCGGCAGGTCGAAGTGGTAGGCGTCGATCTGCCACTCCACGGACACGTCCTTCGGGTCGCGCGTGCGCCGCGAGGGCACGATCGCGATGTCGTCGAAGGAGTATGCGCGGCGGCCGCGCTTTCCGCGCCCGATCTCGATCTCGTTGCTCACCCGGACAGCCTACCGGCGCGTGCTGTCGGTGGCCGGTGGCACAGTCCGGGGGCATGACGACGTACGCGGAGCCCGACGCACCGCAGGCCGCTCCCGACCCGGGCTGGTCGCGCGGGCCCCTGCTCGGCTTCGACACGGAGACCACCGGGCTCGACGTCGAGGCCGACCGCATCGTGACCGCCGCGCTCGTGCTGCGCGGCCCGGACGGCAGCCGGTCCGTGCGCACCTGGCTGCTCGACCCCGGCGTCGAGATCCCTGCCGAGGCCACGGCCATCCACGGCATCTCCACCGCCGAGGCCCGCGCGCACGGCCAGGACGCCGTCGGGGCGCTCGAGGAGATCGCCGCGATCCTCGTCCACCACGTGCGCGGCGGCGTTCCCCTCGTCGCCTACAACGCGTCGTTCGACCTGTCCCTGCTGGACAGGGAGCTGGCCCGCCACGGGCTGCCGACGGTGCCCGAGCGGCTCGGCCGGCCCGTCGCGCCGGTGCTCGACCCGCTCGTCCTCGACCGGTGGCTGGACCGCGCCCGGGAGGGCAAGCGGCGCCTCGGCGACCTGTGCGCCCTGTACGGGATCGAGGGCGACGGCGAGCTCCACCAGGCGGACGTCGACGTCCTCGCGACGCTCGACGTCCTCGACGCCCAGCTCGTGGCCCACCCGCGGCTCCGGAGCGCCGCGCTCGACGCGCTGCACGCCGCCCAGGCCGGCGCCCACCGCGCGTGGGCGGAGCGAGTGAACGCGGAGCGCGCCGCGACGCCCGGTGGTCGACCGCCCACGTCGCCCGCCTGGCCGGCGTCCACCGGCTCGGCTCACCTGGGCGCCGTCGCCGGCTCCTGACCGCGCCAGGCGGCGGCGCAGCGACAGCCCGGGTCGTCGCACAGGAGCGCCCGCGGGTCGGCCAGGAGGGCGGCACGGGCCGCGGCGAGCACGTCGGCCACGCCCGTCCGGCGCAGGCGGGCGCGCCCGACGCGGACCTCGCGCGTGCGTGACCGCAGCGTGGGCTCGAGCTCGTCGAAGCGGTGACTCTCCCCCGGCAGGTTCGGCAGCTCGGCCCAGGCGCCGGGCCCGACCTTCGCGTAGCGGTGGAACCGCCCGCGGCCCAGGCGCTGCTCGGCGAGGTGGATCGCCGTGCTCGCCGTGTGCCCGACCCCCAGGAGGAGCACGTCCCCGCCGGCGTCCGCCACGGCGTCGACCGGCGCCAGCGGGTGGTCGAGGGTCTGCGCCCCGACGACGTCGGCGGACCGCTGCCCCGTCGCGACGAAGCCCTTGAGCGGGTGCTCCGTGCGCCGGTGCGGGTGGCCGAGGCGGACGGCCTCCGGGACGGCGCCCATCTCCCGGTCGACCGGCAGGTCGGGGACGAACGCGTCGGCACGGGCGACGGCCTCGTCGTGCTCGGCCCACGTCGCGGCGTTCCCGTAGGCGTTCCACGGCCGCTCGAGGCCGGGCGGGGCCGGGACGCCGGTCCGGTCCCACGTGTCCGCCGGGACGACGACCGTGCCGCACACGTCGACCAGCGCCCGTGCGACGGCCGCCGCGCCGCCGTCGACGTGCCCGAACGCGCGCAGCGAGCTGTGCACCAGCACCGTGGACGACCGGCCCAGCCCCAGCTCGCGCAGCCCCGCGGCGACCTGGTCGGTCGTGACGGCGGGCTCTCCCGCCCGAGCACCGTGGTCCATGGTGCCCAGCCGACCACGACGCCGTCCTGACGTCACGCCCTTTCGCGCGGCGGACCTACCGGTCGTACACCGCGTCGACCTCCACCTCGACCAGCCAGCCGTCCACGGGCAGGTTCTCGATCTCCAGCGCGAACCGGGAGGGCCGCGCCTCGTTGACGACCATGGGCTCACCGGCCGCCGACCCGAGCTGGACGTCGAGCGTCTCCCCGGTGGCGAGGTTCGTGTTGGCGAAGAACTGCCGGTACGCGCGGTTCCAGCCGGCGAAGTCCATGGCCTCCTCGCCGTCGGGGTTCTGCAGGAAGACGCGCATGGAGACGACGTCGTCGTAGGACAGGCCCGCGCGCTCGAGGTTCTCCCCGATCCGCATCAGCGCGTTGATCCCCTGGGCCTCGGTGAGCGTCACCCCGTCGGGCAGCTCGCCGCCGGGGAAGACGTCGGTCGGCACGTAGCGCTCCTCGGCGGTCGCGCCGGGCGCGCGGTTCAGGGCGGACGGCCCCAGACCCGACGACTTGTACCAGGCCACGTTCTTCCCGAGGGCCACACCGTCGGCGATGGACGGGGTGTCCCCGGTGACGAAGGAGTGCGCCTCGGTCGGCCTCGGCTCGAAGAGGCGGCCGCCCGCGACGGCGGTGGCAGGGACGGCGACGGCGGTCGTGACGGCGACGGCGAGGACGACCTTGGTGGTGTTCTTCATGCGGGGAACGTAGGGGCGCACCGTTTCGGCCGGATGACGGGGGCGGGTCGCGCACGAGTCGCTGACCTGGGGCGACGCCGTCGAAACGCGCCCGTTACCCGGGGCGACGACACGGTAACCCCGCCGACCCCGGGGCGTGACGCGGACCTCCTACCGTCGGGCCCGGTGCTGACGGCGGCGCCCGGCATCCAGGGCCGCCCGCGTCCGTCCGTCAGACCTTTCGACACGAGAGGTAGTGCCACATGGTCTCTGACACGGTCACCGACGGGGTCACCGACGGCCGCCCGTCCGGCGTCTCCCGCCGCGGCTTCCTCCAGGCCGTCGGCGTCGGCTCCAGCGCCGGCGTCATGTTCGCCACGATGGGGGCGATGGGGCTCGCCCCGACGGCCGCCGCCCAGCCCACGGCCGCGGCCTGGACACCGCCCCGGGGCAGCGACTTCACGCTCACCGGCCGCGCGGCGAAGAAGGTCGTGGTCGTCGGCGCGGGTCCGGCGGGCCTCGCGTCCGCGTACGAGCTGCAGAAGGCCGGCTACCGCGTCACGGTGCTCGAGGCACGGCACCGGCCGGGCGGCCGCACCCTGACGATCCGCGGCGGCGACTCCGAGACGGACGTGGACGGCGTCACCCAGACGGCGCGCTTCGACGACGGCGTCTACATGAACGCCGGCGCCGGCCGCATCGCGCAGTGGATGGTCACGATGGACTACCTGCGCGAGCTGGGCGTGCCCTACGAGGTCTTCACCAACGCGAACGCCGACGCGTACCTCTACAACGAGAAGACCGGGGCGACCCCGGGCCGCCCCGTGCGCTACCGCACCGCCAAGGCCGACGTCTTCGGCTACACCTCCGAGCTGCTGAGCCACGCCACCGACCAGGGCGCCCTGGACCAGCGGCTCACCGCCGAGGACAAGGAGAACCTGCGGTCCTTCCTGCGCAGCTGGGGCTCGCTCAAGGCCGACGGCACGTACGCGGGCGGGGACAACCGCGGGTTCGCGACCTACCCCTCCGCCTGGAACGAGCACGGCACGCCGCTGCCCGGCCCCGGCACGGTCTCGGAGGTGCTCGCCTCGAAGGTGGGGCAGTACTTCCCGTTCGAGATCAACTGGGAGCAGTCGATGCTCATGTTCCAGCCCAAGGGCGGCATGGACACGACCTACCAGTACTTCGTGCGGGCCATCGGCAAGCAGAACGTGCACTTCGGCTCCCCCGTCACCGCCGTGGAGAACACGAGCCACGGCGTGCGGGTCACCTACACGCCCGGCCACGGCCGCCCCCGGCAGATCGAGGCCGACTTCGCGATCGTGGCGGCGCCGGCGGGCGTGATGCGCCGCTGGGACACGAACTGGGGCGCGGGCGTGGACGCCGCGCTCGGCGAGTTCTCGACCGGCTCCCCCGCGGGCAAGATCGGCCTGCAGTACCGGTCGCGCTGGTGGGAGGACGACCACCGCATCTACGGCGGCATCACCGAGACCGACATGGACCTGGCGCACGTCTGGTACCCCTCGTACGGGTACGGGGAGCGCAAGGGCCTCGTGGTCGGCTACTACAACACCGGCACGAACGCCCGGACCTACGCCGACCTCACGCCCCGGGAGCGCGAGCGGCGCGCCGTCGCGCAGGGCGTGAAGATCCACGGGGAGAAGTACCGCACGGAGCTGGAGTCGTCGTTCTCCATCGCCTGGCACAAGGTCCCCTACATCGAGGGCGCGTGGGCCTACCCGAACACGGAGTCCTCCGGGTTCAAGCAGCTCCAGCAGGGTGCCGGTCGCGTCTACTTCGCGGGCGACTGGATGTCCGAGGTCTCCGCCTGGCAGCACGGTGCGTTCTGGTCCGCCCGGTACGCGGTCCAGGCCCTGCACGCGCGCGTCATGGCGAGCTGACGGCGGGACGACGGAGGCCCGGCACCCCTGGGGTGCCGGGGCGGCCTCGTGTACCGCGGGCGGGGGGGGGGAGGAACCCGGGGTGGGGGGCGGCGAGGGCGTGATCTGGACC
>NZ_JBHTVC010000053.1:0-33288 GCF_042793275.1 Isoptericola sp. NPDC056578 | reverse complement strand
CCCCGCCGTGGACGATCCTCTCAGGCCCCGGGTGGTCCGCACCCGGTGTCACGAACTACCTCGGCAGGATCTGGACTACTTCGGCGCGATGCGCGCCACCTCGCGACGCGGGCTCACGGGGTCACAGGGCCCGCCAGCGCAGCTCGAGGGTGCGGGCCTGCGGGCGGAGCATCGCCGTCGGCCAGACGTCGGGCCCGCAGGCACGCGAGCCCAGGCCGTGCTGGGCGGCGTCCACGTAGAGGTGGTGCCGCTCGGGCACGGGGAGCTCGTGCGGGTGGGCGGCCGCCGCGAGCTCGTGGGCCGAGTGCCGGGCGAGCGTGAACCCGGGCAGGCGGCCGCGCGCGTCGCGACCGAGCGTCAGGCGCAACCACGGGCTGCCGCCGCGCGTCAGCTCCAGGTCGCGCACCTCGGACCGGTGGCCGGACTCCTGCGGACGCGCGTACCGCACCGACAGGTCGTCGATCCCGGCGCGGTGACGCCCCACCACGACCGACGAGCGCACGTCCGGGTACGAGTCGTGCGGGCCCAGCCCGAACCACCCGGCGCCGTCGACGTCGGCCGGCAGCCCCACGTGCACGCCGATCCGCGGCCACACGTCGTCCCACCGGTCGTCGGGCGTCATGACGACGCGCAGCACGGCCTCGACGACGCCGTCCGCGACCCGCTCGGCGGTCCACGTCTCCTCGACGTCGACCGTCCGGCGGCTCTGGGCCGCGGACACGCGCCGCAGCACCCGCAGCCGGTCAGCCGACTCCTCCACGGCGACCGTGCGGTGCGTGAGCCGGTCCAGGCCCTGCCGGCGCCAGCGGTCGGCCGCCGACGGCACGGGCGTGCCGCGCCACGGGAGGGTGGTGGGGTCGTCGGCGTCGTAGCTGCCCATCGCGGCGCCCCGGTCGTTGTCCGTGGGCGCGCGCCACAGCTCGACGCGCGGCGCGGACACGTCCGCCCCGGCCAGGGCCACCAGCTCCGGGCCGCGGAACACGACGGGCGCCTCCGCGAGCGCCACGGCCGGACGGCGGCGCTCCCGGACGGCGGCCGGCGCCGGCAGCGCCCACTGGTCGCGCGCGACGACGTGCCCGGCGGCGGCCCACGCCGCGCCGTCACGCAGAGCCAGCTCGACGGTGAGGTACGCCTCGGCGCCGGGGCTCGCCTCCGGCAGCGACGCCGGGTCGAGCAGCCCGACGACGGCCCGCTCCCCCGCCGCGACGAGCGCACCGTCGCCGTCCGCCACCGGGGCCTCGCCGGAGGCGACCACCTCGCCGTCGTGCTCCGCGCGCCAGCGCAGCACGAGGTCGGCGGTGTCCGCGGTGTGCCGGCGGTTCCAGATCTCCACCACCCCGGACGCCGGGCCCGCGGACGGCCGCACGACGACCGGCCGCTCGACGTGCCAGAACTCCGTCAGGCCCGGGCTGGGGGTGTCGTCGGACAGCACCATGCCATCCATGACGAAGTTGCCGTCGTGCACGACCTCGCCGAAGTCGCCGCCGTACGCGAAGAACTCGACGCCGTCGGGGGTGGTGGTGCGCAGGCCGTGGTCGCGCCATTCCCAGACGAACCCGCCGTGCAGCCGCGGGTGGGTGTCGACGAGCTCGCGGTACTGGTCGAGGGCACCGGGGCCGTTGCCCATCGCGTGCGCGTACTCGCACAGCAGGAACGGCTTGGACCGCTGCCGGGCCGAGTCGGCGATGCTGCACCCGAGCACGGGCGAGAGGTCGTCGTCGCTCCCGATGGACGCCGTCTCGGGCACGGTCGAGTACATCCGCGAGTAGACGTCGGTGTACTCGCCGGCGTAGTCGCCCTCGTAGTGCACGGGCCGCGACGGGTCGCGGTGGTGCACCCACTCCGCCATCGCGGCGAGGTTGCTCCCGGTGCCGGACTCGTTGCCGAGCGACCACAGCACAATGCTCGCGTGGTTCTTGTCGCGCTCGACGGTGCGCCGCACCCGGTCGAGGAAGGCGTCGCGCCAGGCCGGGTCGTCGCTGGGGTTGCCCACCCAGCCGCCCGCCTCGAAGCCGTGCGTCTCCAGGTCGGTCTCGAGGATCACCCACAGCCCCAGCTCGTCGGCGAGGTCGAGGATGCGCGGGTGCGGCGGGTAGTGGCTGGTGCGGATCGCGTTGACGTTGTGCTGCTTCATCCGGGCCAGGTCGGCGCGGGCGTGCTCCTCGTCGAAGACGCGGCCGCGGTCGGGGTGCGTCTCGTGCCGGTTCATCCCGGAGAACACCACGCGTCGCCCGTTGACGAGGAACAGGTCGCCGACGATCTCGACGCGACGGAAGCCGACCCGCAGGGCGACGGTCTCGCCCGACGACGCCACGGTCGCGTCGTAGAGGCGCGGCACCTCGGCCGACCACGGCTCGACGGCGCCGACGGCGACGGGCGCGACGTCCTCGGGCGCCGCCCACGCGACGTCGACCCCGAGCTCCGGCACCCGCAGCCGCACCGGGAACGCGGCAGCGTCGGCCCGCACCTCCGGCACGAGGAGGCCCTCGCCGGACGCGGGGTCGTAGTCCGCGTCCAGCCACACGTCGTCGAGCGCCCCGACGGGCCGGTGCAGCAGCGTGACGTCGCGGAAGATGCCGGGCAGCCACCACTGGTCCTGGTCCTCGAGGTAGCTCGCGGCGGACCACTGCACCACCCGCACCGCGACCGTGTTGGCGCCGGGGCGCACGGCGTCGGTGACGTCGTACTCGTGCGCCAGCCGGCTGCCGGACGCCGAGCCCACCTCCTCGCCGTTCACCCATACCGTGAAGAACGACTCGACGCCGTCGAACCGCAGCAGCACGCGGCCGCCCTCGGTCCACGACGCCGGGACGTCGACCTCGCGGCGGTAGTCGCCGGTCGGGTTCTCGTCCGGCACGTGCGGCGGGTCCACCGGGAACGGGAACTGCACGTTGGTGTAGATCGGGCGGCCGTGCGCGCCGTCGCCCTCCAGCACCCAGTGCGCGGGCACGGGGAGCTCGCCCCAGCCCGCGTCGGGCGACGTCGCGTAGCCCGGCTGCGCGAAGGCGTCGGGGGCCTCGCCGTCGGGCAGGACGCCGACGTCCAGGACACCCTGTGCGCCCGGGGAGCCGGGGACGCACGGCAGGAGGCGGAAGCCCCACGTGCCATCGAGGGAGAGGCGCGGCGCGTCCCCGGCGGGCGCGGACCGCGGCGGCTCGACGCGTCCCGACCAGGGTGCCGTGGACTCGTGCGGGAGCGGGGAGAGCGGGGTCATGCGGCCCATCATGCTTTGACAGCACCTTCCGTCAGGCCGCCGCGCCAGAACCGCTGCAGCACGATCATGGCGACGGCGAGCGGGATCACCGAGAGCAGGACGCCCCCGGTGGTGAGCTCGTAGAACTCGGGCAGCCGGTCGGTCTGGCTGTTCCAGTTGTTGAGCCCGAGGGTGATCGGGTACAGGTCCTGGTCGCTGAGCATCACGAGCGGCAGGAAGTAGTTGTTCCAGATGCCGACGATCTGGAACAGGAACACCGTCACGAGGGCGGGCGTCATGATCCGCAGCCCCAGGGTGTGGAAGATGCGCAGCTCCCCCGCGCCGTCGATCCGGGCGGCCTCCACGAGGGAGGTGTCCACGGTGGCGTCCGCGTAGATGCGGCACAGGAAGAACCCGAACGGCGACACCAGCGACGGGATCAGCACGCTCCAGTACGTGTTGGCGAGCCCGAGCTGGCTGAACAGCAGGAACAGCGGCAGGGCGGTGGCCGTGCCGGGCACGAGGACACCGCCGAGCACGAGCCCGAAGATGAGGTTGCGGCCCCTGAACCGGTACTTGGCCAGGGCGTACCCGCCCGCCGCCGCCAGGTAGGTGGCGATCAGGCCACCCACCCCGGCGTACAGCACGGAGTTGGCGAACCAGCGGAGGAAGACGCCGCCGCCGTAGGTGAGCACGGCGGCGAGGTTGTCGAACAGCGCGAACGTGTTCCCGAACCAGAAGCCGTTGGTGCCGAACAGGTCGTCCGTCGTCTTCGACGCCGCGACGACCACCCAGTACACGGGCACCAGGAAGTAGATCGCGACGACGGCGAGGACGGCGGTGACGAGGATCGTCGTCGCCGGGCGCCGGCCGCGGCGACCGGGGGTCGCCGGGGGGACGTCCGGGGTGTCGGTACGGCGCGGCGCGGTGGAGACGGCGGCGGTCATCGCGAGCTCCTGTTCGTCAGCCGGAGGAAGAGGAAGGACAGCGCGAACGCCACGAGCGCGATGAGCACGGACTGGGCGGCGGCGACGTTGTAGTCGTTGTAGGCGAAGGCGGTCGTGTACGCGGACAGGTTCGGCGTGTACTGCGAGTCGATCGCGGGCGACACGGTCATGAGGAGCTGCGGCTCGGCGAAGAGCTGCAGCGTGCCGATGATGGAGAAGACGGTGGTGAGCACCAGCGCCGGGCGGATCAGCGGCAGCTGGATGCTCCACGCCGTGCGCCAGGGACCGGCGCCGTCCACGCGCGCCGCCTCGTACATCTCCGGCGGGATCGCCTTGAGCTGGGCCACGATGATGAGCATGTTGTAGCCCGCGTACGTCCAGGTCACGATGTTCGCGATCGACCACAGCACCGTCCCCGCGCCGAGGAAGTCGGGCGTGAACCCGAACAGCGTCTCGGTGAGGTCGATGATCGGGCTGAGGCCGGGCACGTAGAGGAACGACCAGAGGATGGTCGCGATGACGCCCGGGATGCCGTACGGCATGAAGTACGTGGCGCGGAAGAAGCCGGGCCAGCGCGCCGACGCCGACTCGAGCAGCAGCGCCAGGACCGTCGCCGCGACGATCATCACCGGCACCTGCACGACGCCGAACAGCAGCATCCGCCAGATCGACGCGACGAAGTTCCCGTCCTCCAGGGCGATCCGGTAGTTCTCGAACCAGGCGAACCCGGTGGTGACGCCCTGCTCGCCGAACAGCCCCGCGCGGGTGACGGTGGTGAAGCTCTGCCCGATCGCCACGATGATCGGCAGCACGAACGTCAGCAGGAACAGCAGGAGGAACGGCCCCACCAGGACCCAGGGCGCGCGCCCGACGGCGGTGCTCGCCTTCTTCGTGGTCATCGCTCCGCCCTCCGGATCGTCAGGCCCTTCTGTCGGAACACCTCGATGGTCCGCTCCTCGGCGGCGACCACGGCGTCCACGAGCGTGCCGCCCGTGGCCTTGCCCCGGAACCCGTCGCCGAGGATGTTGAACGTCTGCTGCGTGATGGGCCACCACTGCCAGTCGGGGTTCTGGTCCTGCGTGGCCGGCTGGAAGACCTCGGTGTTGTAGCGCTGCCCGCCGAAGAACTCGCTGGGTTCCTCGCGCGCCGCGCCGATGTAGTCGCGCGCCGGCGACCACCCGATCCCGGAGTGCTCGATCATCGCGTCGATGCCCTCCGGGTCGGTGTTCATCCAGACGGCGAACTCCATCGCCTCCTTCGGGTGCTTGCTGTTCGCCAGCACGGCCGACGTCGAGCCGCCGATGAACGACGACCCGTAGCCGTGGCCCCAGCGCGGCGCCGGCGCCACGCGCCACTTCCCCTCCGCGCCGCTCACGCTCTGCAGCAGCGCGTCGCCCCAGCTCGCGCTCACCAGCGACGCGATCTGGTCGTGCGCCGCGGCGGCGTACCAGCCGGGGGTGTACGGGTTGGCGGCCGTGGTCACCAGGCCGTCGTCGATGACCTGGTCGAAGAAACGCGCGACGTCGAGCGTCACCTCGCCGGCCATGTCGATGACCCAGCCGTCCTCGGCGCTGCGCAGCCACGTGGCGCCGGCCTGCATGGCGTGCGCCGCGAACACCGACGTGTCGTCGAGCGGGAAGGAGTCGATGTAGGCGCCGATCTCGCGGAACGCGGGGGCCACCTCGGCCCACTGGGTCCACGTGGTGGGGACGTCGGCGCCCACCTGCTCGTACAGGTCGGGCCGGTAGTACATCCCCACGGGGCCGGAGTCCTGCGGGATGCCGTAGACGCCGCCGGCGAAGCTCACCTGGCTCCACAGCGTCTCGTCGAACTTGTCCGCGTGCTCGGAGACGCCGTACCGCTCCAGGTCCACCAGCCCGTTGACCAGCATGAACTCCGGCACGGTGCGCATCTCCACCTGCGCCAGGTCGGGCCCGCCCCCGGCCGCGAGGGCCGAGTACATCTTCTGGTACCCGCCGTCGTTGCCGCCCGGGATCCAGGACACCTGGACCTGGACGTCCGGGTGCTGGGCGTTCCAGACGTCGGCGACCTTCTGCAGGTCCTTGAGCCACGCCCAGTACGTGAGCGTGACCTTCTCCCCCGTCGCGGCCGGCACCACCGGCTGGGCGTTGACCGACGTCGTGCCGGGCGTCGCGCACCCGGCGAGCACCGCCGACGCTCCCCCGGCGAGCCCCCAACCGAGGAGCTCCCGTCTCGTGAACTGTCGCATCCGTCCCCACTTCGTCGTGACGTCGGCGGGGCAGGTGCCCCGGGCTCGTGTGAGCGTGGTCACGTTAACAGCGGGTCGGACGCCCGGGTCAAACCCGTCTCAGGGCGTGTCCCGGAGCCACGCCCCGCGTGTCAGACGGCGGTGGGGACGTCCTTGACGGGCGGCCAGGGGGTGCCCGTGCCGGCCATGGACGCGTGGAACGGGTCGCCCTCGACGATCTCGCCGGCGCGGACGGTGGCGTCCGTGAACGCGGACTTGTAGATCGCCGCCGTGAGCTCGAGGGTGGCGCGGGTGTCCGCGACCGCGACGGGCGGAGTCCGCCCCTCGGCCAGCGCCCGGTACGTGGGCACGAGCTGCGCCAGGTGGCCGCTCGCGCCGCCGTCGACGGACGTCCCCGACGACTCCGCGTCGGCGGCCCAGGCCTCGGCGACGTCCTCCCGCCCCGCCACGGGGGTGACGGTCCAGCTCGTGTCGTCGTAGCCGTACAGGTGCTCCAGCTCGACGGTCGCGGCCTCCGTGTCGAAGCGCAGGCGCGACGTCTGGCGCGGCGAGACCGCGGAGTTCGTGATCGTCGCCATCGTGCCGCCCGCGAACCGCACCAGTGCCGTCGAGACGTCCTCGGTGTCGGTGTGCCGCGCGAGCCTGCCGGCCATCGCCCGCACCTCGGTCCACGGGCCGAGCACGGCCAGCAGCAGGTCGAACTGGTGGATGCCGTGGCCCATCGTGGTGCCACCGCCCTCGGTGTCGAACCGGCCCCGCCACGGCACCTCGAAGTACTCCGGCGTGCGGAACCAGAGCGTGTCGCACTGCGCGACGTACGCCGCACCGAGCGTCCCGTCGTCGAGCAGCCGGCGCAGCCGCTGGATCCCCGCGCCGAACCGGTGCTGCACGATCTGGGTGAACCGCCCCGGCAGACCGGCGTCGATCGCCTGCCGCTCCGCCGCCGCCAGGGCGTCGGCCTCCGCCAGCGACAGGACCGCCGGCTTCTCCACGACGACGTGCGCTCCGGCGCGCAGCGCCGCCAGCGCCGCCTGCAGGTGCACCGACGGCGGCGTGCAGATGTGCACGACGTCGACCTGGCCGGCGTCGAGCAGCGCCTGCAGGTCGGTGCCGTGGTGCGGCACGCCGTGCTCGGCCGCGAACGTGGCGGCGCGGCCCGCGTCGACGTCGACGACGTGCGTGACCTCCGCGCCGTCGGGCCCGCCGTGCGCGGCCAGCGCGCGGACGGCGTCGACGTGCGCGCCGGCGATCGCGCCGGCGCCGAGGATGGTGACCTTCATGGCTGCTTCTCTCTGCCGAGGTGGTTCCCGGCCGGCCGAGGTAGTTCATGACAAGGTGCCATGAACTACCTCGGCAGGAGTGGGACTACCTCAGCGACGGGACGGGGACCTGCGACCAGTCGGTGTCGGAGGCCAGGTAGAACCCCGGGTACGACGGCTGGTTGTAGGTGGTCTGCTGCCGGGCCACCTCGGCCCGGTACTGCGGGTCGTGCAGCAGGGTGTACATCTTCGTGGTGCTCACCTCGGTGGACGTGTAGATCCGCAGCGCGGACGAGTCCGCGGTGCGCACCAGCACCTCCTCGCGCCAGTCGCCCAGCACGTCGGCGACGAGCGACGGGTTGCCCTTGGTGTCGTTGTTCGTCAGCGTGCCGTCCAGCGTGCGGCGCACGGTGCCGTCGCCGTCCACGATCCGCGGGGTCTCCTCGCGCGAGCCGGTGACGATCTGGGTGGTGCCGTCGGCGGCCCAGCGGACGGTCTGGTTGGTGCCCGGCGTGGTGGCGCGCAGCTGCTCCCCCGTGGCGCTGAGCAGCCCGGACGCGTCGGTGCCGTCGGGCATCGACGCCCAGACCTCGATGCCGGGGGTGGGGTCGACGTCGCCGGTCAGGCAACGTCCCGTGTCCCTGCCGGAGAACGCGCCGAACAGCGCCTCGCCCGTGGCCGCGTCGCGCAGCACCGAGCCGTAGGGCACGCCCGCCCCGCCCTCGTGGCACGTCCAGATCTCCAGGCCCGGGCGAGCCGGGTCGATGTCGGTGACGTGCATCGCGTCGCCGTGCCCGAGGTTCGCCGTCGCCCCCGGGTTCGACGAGCCCTCGGGGAGCGTGTCGGACGACGAGTACAGCAGCGTGCCGTCGTCGTCGAGCGTCGCCGCCCCGTAGACGATCTCCTGCTTGCCGTCGCCGTCCACGTCCGCCGCGGACAGGGAGTGGAAGCCCTGGCCCCACAGCTGCGTCAGCTCGTTGTCGGGGTCCGGCTGCACGCCCTTGTTGTCGCTGTCCAGGAACGGGTTGTTCATCGGCTTGAACCCGGAGTCGGCGGTCCAGCGCGTGCTGATCCGCTTGCCGTCCCAGTCGTAGGCCACGATCGCGGCGCGCGTGTAGTAGCCGCGGGCGAAGATCGCCGACGGGTGCTCGCCGTCCAGGTACGCGACGCCGGACAGGAACCGGTCGACCCGGTTGCCGGGCTCGATCCGTGTCCACTCGTAGTCGCCCCAGCGCAGGCCGTCGTCGGTGCGGCCGGGCTCGTAGTCCACGGTGTCCAGGGGCTTGCCGGAGCGGCCGTCGAAGACGGTGAGGTACTCGGGACCGCTGACGACGAAGCCGTCGAACGTGCGCAGGTCGTTGCGGTCGGAGCGGGCGGGCGCCCACTCGTCGACGTAGTAGTCGACCAGCTCGCGCGCGTCGGCCTCGGACAGCGGGTAGTCGTACCGCGGCTCGATGCCGAGCGCCGCCTCGATCGTCGCGGGCCACTGGCCGCTCGCCACCTCGGGCTCGTCGGTCCAGCCCTGGAACAGCTCCACGAGGTGGTCCGCGTAGTCCGCCGCGCTCCAGCGGTAGTCGTCATCGTTCGTGACGCCGGCCTTGCGGTCGGCCTTCGAGATCGGCACGTACCGCTCGTTCGCGGGCTTCCCGTGGCGGTAGATCGTGACCTTGGTACCCGGAGCGGTCTTCATCATGACCTCGGCGGTCCCGTCGCCGTCGAAGTCGTACACCGGGAACTGCGTGTAGTGCGCGCCCGAACGGACGTTCACGCCCATGTCGATCCGCCACAGCTGCGTGCCGTCCAGCTCGTACGCGTCGAAGTACGTGTTGCCCGTGTACCCCTTCTGCGACACGTCCTTGGCGCGCGACGGGTACCACTTCACGACGATCTCCAGCGCGCCGTCCCCGTCCAGGTCAGCCACCGACGCGTCGTTGGCCGAGTACGTGATCGGCTCTCCCAGCGGCGTCACGTCGTCGGCCGGCTTGTTCAGCGGGACGTCGAGGAAGTCGTCCGACCACGCGGTCACCGCCGCACTGCGCGTGCCCACCCGCTCCCGGCCGTGCTTGTCCTGCGTCACCGGCGCGACGGCGTAGCGCGAGGTCGCGCTGCCGCCCGCGCCCTTCGCGTCGACGTAGTTCGTGGAGTCCGTGACCGTGGCGACCCGCTTCCCGTCGCGGAAGACCGCGAAGGCCGGCCCGGCCATGCCCGTGTCCGTGTGCCCGGTGACCTCGCCACCCAGCAGCCGCCAGGACAGGAAGACTCCTTCGCTGGTCGAGGCGGCGACGAGCCCCCGGTCGAGGTGCTCCAGCTGGACGCCGGTCGGCCGGGGGTGGCCCCTGTCGTGCGCCGGTGTCGCGGCGGCGGAGACGCCGCCGACGGCGAGCACCCCCGCCGTCAGCGCGGCGACGGCACCCGCGGTGGTTCTGGTCGTTCGCATGGGTCGTTCCTCTCTGCATCGTTGCAACTCGGGATCGGACACCACCGGCCCGCCGTCGGGAACCGTGCGGTCCCCGACGGCGGCCGGAAGATCGTCAGGCCGGGCGGCCGCCGCGTCGGGTCTCGACGCCCACCACCGCGAGGGCGAGCAGGCCGCCCACCACCAGCACGAGCGGCGGCAGCATCCAGACGAAGACGACGCACAGCCCCGCCGCCACGGCGAGCAGCACCGACCCCGTGAGGTCGTCCTGGGTGCGTCGCGCGCCCGCCGCCAGCGCCTCGCGCGCGGTCAGTCCGGGGCCGTCACCGGAGACGGCGGGCTCCGACCAGGCGCCCGCCGCCCGGGCCAGCACGACGACGACGGCAGCCGCGGCGACCGCGACCACCACCGCGACGACGCTCGCGCCGGGCAGCACGTCCGCCCGCGCGAGCTGCCAGTCCAGGGCGAGCAGCAGGGCGACCGCGACGGCGGCGAGGCCGAGCGGCCACAGGGCCCGCACGGCCGCCCACCAGTCGCGGGCGAACCGGGCCACGCCGATGTCGTGGCCGGTCACCTGGCGGCGGACGTGCGCCACGCCCGCCGCCAGGGACGGCACCGCGGTGACCAGCAGCAGGCTGCCGAGCGCGACGAGCACGCCGGCCAGCACCACCTCGGCGAAGAGGCCGAGGGCGGCACCCGTCTTGGTCTCGCCGCCGCTCGTGGGGCGCTTCGCGCGCCCCCGACGCTCGCGACCTGAACCTGCCGCCATGTCCACCCCTTCCGTCGCCGTCCTCGTGCCGTGCCCCATCGTCAGCCCTTGAGGCCTTGGGTGGCGACGCCGTCGACGATGTAGCGCTGGAAGAGGATGAAGAAGATCATCACGGGCAGCAGGGCCAGGACGGCCATGGCCATCTGGGCGCCGTAGTCGGACACGCTGGTCTGGTCGACGTACAACCGCAGGGCGATGGGCAGGGGGTACAGGTCGGGCTTCTTGAGGTAGAGCAGCGGGCCGAGGAAGTCGTTCCAGGACCAGATGAACGCGAAGATGCTGGAGGTGATGATGGCGGGGCGCATCAGGGGCAGCATGATCGAGCCGAAGATGCGCCCGTGGCCGGCGCCGTCGATGCGGGCTGCCTCGTCCAGCTCGCGGGGCAGGTTGCGCATGAACTGGACCATGAGGAACACGAAGAACGCCTCGCCGGCGAGGAACTTCGGCGCGAGCAGGGGGATGAACGTGTTCACCATGCCGAGCTCGTTGAACATGATGTATTGCGGGATGATCACGACGTGGAACGGCAGCAGCAGCGTGCCGATCATGATCGCGAAGAAGATGCCCCGGCCGGGGAAGTCGATCCGCGCGAACGCGTACGCGGCCACGGTCGAGGACAGGATCACCCCGATCACCGAGGCGACGGCGAGGATCATGGAGTTGCCGAAGAAGGTCCAGAACCCGACCCCGCCGATCCCGGACAACGCCGTGGCGAAGTTGGACAGCGACAGGTTGTCCGACCACAGGCTGATGTTCCCGATGATCTCGTTCGACGGCTTGAACGAGCTCATGAGCATCCACGCGGCCGGGTACAGCACCACGATCGTGCACACGACCATGAAGGCGTGGAACCCGACCGACCGGACACCCTTACGCCGCTTAGCCGCCTGCCGCAGCGAGGTATCCACCACACGCGTCTCGCGCACGGGTGCGGGCTGGGAGAGGGTCGGGGCGCTCATCGGTTGTCTCCGGAGTAGTGGACCCAGGCGTTGGACGTCTTGAACAAGATCGCGGTGATCACGCCGACCACGACGACCAGGACCCAGGCCATGGCCGAGGCGTATCCCATGTCGAACTGCGCGAAGCCCTTGATGTACAGGTACAGCGTGTAGAACAGGGTCGAGTCCGCCGGACCGCCCGTGCCGCCGGAGATGATGAACGCCGACCCGAACACCTGGAACGCGCCGATCGTCTCCAGCAGCAGGTTGAAGAACAGCACCGGGGACAGCATCGGGATCGTGATCCGCCAGAACTTGCGGACCGGGCCCGCACCATCCACCGCGGCCGCCTCGTACAGCTCGGCCGGGATCTGCTTCAGGCCCGCGAGGAAGATGACCATCGGGGCGCCGAACGTCCACACCGCGAGCAGCACGAACATCGGCATCGTCTTGGACGGGTCACCCACCCAACCCCCGGCCGGCAGCCCGAACAGCTGCTGGATCCGGTCCACGATGCCGTCATCGATGAACATCGCCTTCCACACGATCGCGATCGACACGCTCGCGCCGATCAGGCTCGGGGCGTAGAAGATCGACCGATACGCACCCTGACCGCGGTGCTTCATGTTCAGCACCATCGCGACCAACAACGCCGCCGCGAGCTTGATCGGCGTGCCGACCAGCACATAGATCGCGGTCACCTTCGCCGACGTCCAGAACCGGGGGTCCTCGAACAACTTCACGAAGTTGTCGATCCCGACCCACGACGGCGGCCGGAACAAGTCATAGTCCGTGAACGCCAGATACAACGACGCCACCATCGGGAACGCCGTCAACACCACAAAACCCACCAACCACGGCGACAAGAACGCGAACCCCGCACCAGCCTCACGACGGCGCTTGGCCCGCCCCCGCTCGGGGGACGCGTTCTGCGCCCCCCGAGCGGTGTCGAGCGTGGTGGTGCCCGAGGTCACCGCAGTCACGACTGCTTCACCGCGCCGTCGGCGAAGGAGAACCACTGCGTGACGAACTCGTCGACCGTGATGTTCCCGTACCCGAGCTCCTCACCGAGGCGCTTGAACTCCGCCTCGATCTCGCCGAAGCCCTCGACGGGCACGGGCGCGGCCTCGGTGACGACGTCCGCCACCTGCTCCTCGTACTGCACGACCTGCTCGTCCACCGAGCCCGGCTCGACGTCCATCGCGTCGATCTGCGCCTGGACGGCGGGGACGCCCTTCGAGGTGCCGAAGATCTTGCCGACCTCCGGCTCGTTGATGAGGAAGTCGATGAGCGCCGCGGCGGCCTCCGGCTGCTGGGTCTGCGCGGACGCCG
Source organism: Isoptericola sp. NPDC056578 (assembly GCF_042793275.1). NCBI lineage: Bacteria > Bacillati > Actinomycetota > Actinomycetes > Micrococcales > Promicromonosporaceae > Isoptericola > Isoptericola sp. NPDC056578. The sequence continues at coordinate 20,204 of NZ_JBHTVC010000053.1, read as the reverse complement.
AGAGCAGCATCGACGGCTTCCAGAACTGGGCCGGGCCGTTCTCGCCCGACGGGATCGGCAGCATCTGGATGTCCTCGCCCGACTCGGCCACGTAGCCGGCCAGGAAGTTGTCCCAGGTGGACTCGGAGGCGACCTCGTTGACGTGGAAACCGCCGAGGGGCTCGAGCTGCTTGTTCTTCTTGATCGGGTAGATCGCCTCGGAGTCGCGCAGACCCTGGCCCAGGTTCAGCCACTCGGTCATCTGCGCCTCGTCGAAGTTCAGCTTGCCGTCCTCGCTGAAGGGCTCGACACCCTGCTGGATGAGCCACTGCAGGAAGAACCAGAACGTCGCGGTGAAGTCGCCTCCGCCGTAGAGAGCCGGGTCCTCGCCGGCGCCCGCGTCGGTGACCTTCTGGATCCACGCGCTGTAGTCGTCCCAGGTGTACCCCTCGGCGAGCGGCTCGACGCCCACCTTCTTGAGCAGGTCGGCGTTGTAGAACGTGGCGAGCGTGTTGGTGCTCGTCGGGACGCCGTACTGCGCCCCGTCGATCTGACCGGAGGAGAGCAGCGAGTCGTCCACACCCTCGGTGTCGAGGTTCACGCCCACCTGGCCGCCCAGGTCGAGGAGCTGCCCCGTGGCGCCGTACTGGCGCAGGTAGGACAGATCCATCTGGATGACGTCGGGCAGCGCGCCGCCCGCGGCCTCCGTGGCGCGAGAGGTCCAGTAGCCGTCCCAGTCCTGGAACTGGGTCTGCACGGTGATGTTGGGGTGCTCCTCCTCGAAGAGGTCCACCGCCTTCTCGTACATCTTTGCGCGGGCCGGCTCGCCCCACCAGGCGAGCGAGATGGTGATGTCCTCGTCGGTGCTCACCTTCTCCGCGGAGCCCGGCTCCGCAGGGTCGGCGCCGCCTCCGCAGGCGGTGAGGGTGAGGGCGACGGCGACCGCCGCCGCGGCCGCGCCGGCGGCCTTCCGCGTGATCCTCATGTGAGCCTCCTCGCTCGTCGATCGTCCACGATCGTCGGCGGCGAGGACGCCCCGTTGACCCCTCGCACGGCTGCCGACTGAATCGATAAAACAGGATTCGGTAAGCGTTGTCCAGCCCCGAGGTGCTCCGAGTCACATCACGATCTCGCAACGAGCCCGGGCGTGTTCCCGCGGCGACGGTCCGCCACCCGTCGGCGGAAGGGCCGCGGATCCGGGGACGTGTGATCGCTCACATCCGGCGGGCAGCCTACGTCGCGGCACCGGCGTCGGACGAACCCGCAGGCGACGGGCGTCCGTCCGCACGCGAGGCGGCAGCGGCTCCCCCGGACCCCTGCCGCCTCGTGCGGGTGTCGCGCGTCAGACCTCCGCGAGCTGGGGCACCTGGGCCAGCACCGCGTCGACGAGCCCGGCGTCCGTGCCGGCCTCCTCGGGCAGCAGGCCCGGGAGCGCGAGCAGCGCCCGCGCGACGGCGGACGGCGACGCGGCCGCCGCATCGCCGTCCCCGGCGTCGGCCACCACGTCGGCGAGCTCCTGCGCCCGCGGGTCGTCGACCAGCCGGCCCGCGGCCGCCTCCCGGCGTACCACCTCGCTCCACGCCGCGAGCGCGAACGCCGCGCCCGCCGGGACCGCGCCCGCCGCCAGCCGGTCCGCGACGATGCCGCCCCACCGGAACGGGATCTTCTGGGTGCCGTCCATCGACACCTGCACCGTGGTGTGGCCCGTGGCCGGGTTGGCGAACCGCTCCAGCAGCGACTCCGCGTAAGCGCGCAGGTCGGCGCCGTCGGGCGGGGTGAGCGTCGGCAGCGCGTCGTCGAGCATGAACCCGCGGGCGCGCTCGCGCAGCGCGGGGTCGGTCACGGCCTCCGCGAGCGTCGCGTGACCTGCCAGCCGGCCCGCGTACGCGAGCAGCGAGTGCGTGCCGTTGAGCAGCCGCAGCTTGGCCTGCTCCCACGGTGCGACGTCGTCGGTGAACGTCGCGCCCGCCTGCTCCCAGGCGGGACGCGGCCCGGCGAACCGGTCCTCGATCACCCACTGGCGGAACGGCTCGCCGACGACGAGACCCTCGTCGCGCGCACCGAGCTCGCGCTCCACGGCGTCGCGCTGCGCGGGCGTCGTCGCGGGCACGATCCGGTCCACCATCGAGCAGGGGAACGCGACGTCCGCCGCCAGCCACGACCGCAGCGCGGCGCCCTGCTCGCCCGGCAGCGCGGCGTCCACCGCCTCGGTCACGAGCCGCTCCAGGACGTGCCCGTTGTCGACCATGTTGTCGCAGGTCAGCACGGTGACCGGGCGCCGCTCCCCCGCGGCCTGCGCGGCGCGCCACCGGGCCGCGAGCCCGCGCACGAGCAGGCCGACCGCCGTCGCGCCCGGGACGGTGGCGTCACCCGCGGCGAGGGCATCCAGGTCCGGGCGCACCCGCTCGACGTCGAGCCCGCCGTCCGCGCCGCGGGCGTAGCCCTTCTCCGTGACGGTGAGCGTCACGACGTGCGTCGTGGGCGCCGCGATCGTCTCCAGCACCCGCGCGGTCTCCTCGGCCGGCCAGGCGACGTCGAGCACCGCCCCGACCAGGTCCAGCCGGGTCTCGTGCGTGCCCGCGGTGAGGACCGAGTAGGCGCCGCCCTGCGGCCGCAGCTGGTCGCGCACGGAGGCCGACCGCTGCGTGACGCCGAGGATCCCCCACCGGCGGTCGTCCGTGGCGCGGGCGGCCAGCTCCGTGAACACCGCCTGGTGCGCCCGGTGGAACGCCCCGATCCCCAGGTGCACGATGCCCACCTGGTCGGGGGTCACCGGCGCCTCGAGGTGGGCGGGCAGGTGGGAGCGGTGCAGGCGGTCGGTCATGGTTCCTCCGTCGTCCGGCGGCGTCGCCGGGAAGATGCGTCCAGGGCTTGCAGGTCGTCGGTCAGGGGGTGTCGGGGGCGGGCCGCGGTGCCACGGCGCGCGGAGGTGCGGTCGACCCGCGGACGACGAGCTCGACGGGGAGCGTCACGTCGCCCTGCAGGGCGCCGTCGTCCTTGCCCGGGCGCAGGACCAGCCGGTCGACGGCCACCCGGCCCGAGTCGCGCAGGTCGGTCCGCAGGGTGGTGAGGGGCGGGGACAGCAGCTCCGCGACGTACGCGTCGTCGCAGCCGACGACGGACAGGTCGCCGGGCACGTCGAGGCCGCGCACCCGCAGCCGCTCGACCAGGCCGACGGCCACGAGGTCGTTGAAGGTCACGACCGCCGTGGCACGGGTGCCGACGACGAGGTCCGCCGCCGCGTGCCCGCCGGCGACCTGCGGCCGGTGCGGCCCGAGCTCCACGAGCTCGACGTCCCCCAGCCGCGCGGCGGCCGCGCGCAGGCCGGCGCGGCGGCGTCCGTCCGACCACGAGCGGGCCGGCCCGCCCACGTAGGCGACCTTGGCGTGCCCGAGGGCCCGCAGGTGCTCGAGCGTGCGCAGCATGCCCGCCTCGTGGTCGGCGACGACGGACGGCAGCCCGTCGACGTGATGGTTGACCAGCACCACCGGCCGCCCCGCGAGCGCCTCGACGGTGCGCTCGACCGCGCGCGGGGAGCACAGGATGATCCCGTCGGTCTGCGGGGCCAGGCCCGAGACGGCCTCGGTCTCGAGCTCGGGGTCCTCGTCGGAGTCGACGACGAACAGGCCGACGCCCCGTTCCCGCGCCTGGGCCTGGGCGCCCTTGGCGATCGCCGCGAAGTAGGGGTTCGCGAGGTCGGGCACCACGAGCCCGAGCGCTCCGGAGCGGCCCGCACGGAGCACGCTGGCGGCCCGGTTGGGCCGGTAGCCGAGCTCGCGCGCCGCGGCCGTCACCCGGTCGCGCGTCGGCGCGGCGACCCGCTGCGGGTCGGTCAGGGCGCGCGAGACCGTCGAGATCGACACACCGGCCGCCCGCGCGACGTCGTGCACCGTGACCACGACCACCGTCTCCTCGTGCCCGCCGCACGCACCCGGACGATGCGAACGTTTGCCAGATCGTCGCACATCTCGCCACGCCATGTCTCCCCCTGGCGCCGGCTGCCCAAGGGATTCCATGCCCGGCGATCGGCAGGCTACGATGCAAACGTTCGCATCCCATCTCGACGTTGAGGAGCCCCTGTGAGCGAGCGCTGGACCCTGCACCCCGACCGGGCACTGCCCGCCGACCCCGGATCCCGGGCACTGGCCCGCGAGATCTACGCCGCGGTGCGGGACCTGCCGATCGTCTCGATGCACGGCCACGTGCCCGTCGAGTGGTTCGCCGACGACGCGCCGTTCGGCGACCCGGCCCAGCTCGTCGTCGTGCCCGACCACTACCTCACGCGGATGCTGGTCTCCCAGGGCGAGACGCTCCCCCGCCTCGGCGTCGGCTCCACGGACGACGAGGCCGTCGAGACCGACCCCCGGGAGATCTGGCGCCGGTTCTGCGCCGGGTGGAAGCACTTCCGCGGCACCCCCACCCGCTACTGGCTGGAGCACGTGCTCGTCGAGATCCTCGGCGTCACGCAGCGCCCCTCGGCCGAGACGGCCGACGCCCTGTACGACCAGGTGGCCGCTCGCCTCGCCGAGCAGGAGTTCCGCCCCCGCGCGCTGCTCGACGCCTTCAACATCGAGGTCATCGCCACGACCGACCCCGCCTGGGCGACGCTCGACGCGCACGGGAAGCTCGCCGCCGACGGCTACGGCGACCGCGTGCTGCCGACCTTCCGGCCCGACCCGCTGCTGCACGTCGACCGCGCGACCTGGCGCGACGACGTCGCGCGGCTCGGCGAGGCGGCCGGCGTCGACGTCACGTCCTACGACCGCTACCTCGAGGCGCTGCGCGCGCAGCGCGAGCGTTTCGTCGCCGCGGGCGCGCGGGCCACCGACCACGGCCACCTGTACGCCGACACGACGCCGCTGGACGACGTCGAGGCGCGCCGCATCCTCGACGCCGCGCTGGCCGGCACGGTCACGGCCGCGGAGGCGCAGGCGTTCAGCGGGCACATGCTGTTCCAGATGGCCGCGATGTCGGCCGAGGACGGCCTCGTGATGCAGCTGCACCCGGGCGTCCTGCGCGACCACGCCAGCGCCCCGTTCGCCGCCTTCGGTCCGGACAAGGGCTACGACATCCCGGTGGTCACCGAGTTCACGCGCTCGCTGCGCCCCGTGCTGGACGCCTTCGGCCACCACCCGGGCTTCCGCCTGATCGCGTTCACGGTGGACGAGGACGTGTACTCGCGCGAGCTCGCGCCGCTGGCCGGCGTCTACCCCGCGCTGCGGCTCGGCGCGCCGTGGTGGTTCCTCGACGCCCCCGACGCGATGCGGAGGTTCCGCGAGGCGGCCACCGAGACGGCGGGGTTCAGCAACATGAGCGGCTTCGTGGACGACACCCGCGCGTTCTGCTCCATCCCCGCGCGGCACGACCTGGCCCGGCGCGTCGACGCCGGCTACCTGGCCCGCCTGGTGGCGGAGCACCGCCTCGACCTGGACGAGGCGGTCGACGTGGCCACCGACCTGACCTACCGCCTGCCGCAGGCGGCCTACTCCCGCCCCTGACCGCTGCGAGCACGAGATCGGCCCACCGTCGGTCGCCGAACCGGGCCGGTCTCGTGCTCGCACGGTGATCGCGGCGACGGACGAGAGCAAGGAGTCACGCAGTGAAGATGGGTTTCCGCTGGTACGGCGAGGGCAACGACACGGTCACGCTGGACCACGTCCGGCAGATCCCCGGCGTGGAGACGATCGTGTGGAGCCTGCACCACAAGCAGGCCGGTGAGGTGTGGGAGCAGGAGGAGATCGACGCCGAGGTGGCGCGCATCTCCGGGCTCTCCGACGAGGCCCGGGCCCGCGGCGTGACCCGCACGCTCGACGCCGAGGTGGTCGAGTCCGTCAACGTGCACGAGTCGATCAAGCTGGGGCGCACCGTCCTCGGGCTGAGCCGTGACGAGGCGATCGAGAACTACGTGACCACGATCCGGCGGCTGGGCCGGGCCGGCGTCAAGGTGGTCTGCTACAACTTCATGCCCGTCTTCGACTGGCTGCGCACGGACCTGTGGCACCCGCTGCCCGACGGCTCGACCGCGCTGTTCTTCGAGAAGGCGGTCGTGGACGAGATGACGCCCGAGGGCCTCATCGCCGACATGGAGGCCGGGTCGCACGGCCTCACGCTGCCCGGCTGGGAGCCCGAGCGGCTCGCGGGCTTCACCGAGCTCAACGCCGCGTACGAGGGCGTCACGCACGAGGACATGTACACGCACTACCGGTACTTCCTCGACGCGGTGGTCCCGGCGGCGGAGGAGGCGGGGATCAAGCTGGGCGTGCACCCGGACGACCCGCCGTTCGACGTCTTCGGCTGGCCCCGCGTGGTCTCCACCCCGGAGGACCTCCAGCGCGTGCTGGACCTGCACCCGAGCCCGAACCACGGCCTCACGCTGTGCCTCGGGAGCTTCTCGGCGAACCCGGCCCAGGCGCCGATCGCGGCCGACACCGTGCGCCGCTTCATGGACCGCATCCACTTCACGCACGTGCGGAACATCAAGCACTTCCCGAACGGCGACTTCACCGAGGTGGCGCACCGCGCCTGCGAGGGCGACGTCGACACCACCGGCATCATGAAGGCCTACGCCGAGGCGGGGTACACGGGCTACGTGCGCCCCGACCACGGCCGCCACCTGTGGGACGAGAACACCACGAACAAGCCGCGGCCCGGGTACGGGCTGTACGACCGCGCGATGGGCATCCAGTACCTGCTCGGCGCGTGGGACGCGTTCCGCTACACCCGCTGACCCTGCCCCGCTGGTCGAGCGGGTCGAAACCGACCGAGAGGCCCCTCATGCCCGACGAGAAGGCGTCGCCGGCGCCGTCCGAAATCGTTGTCGAACCCGCCTGGCACGCGGCCTGGCTGCCCGACGCCGCGCTGGCCGCCGTCGGCCGCCGCCGGGTCGCGGTCGTCGGCCCGGCGGAGGACGACGTCCTCGTCACCGTGTTCCGCGAGGCGGAGCGTGCGACCGCCGCGCACGGCGGCGACGTCGTCGACCCCGACGGTGCCCCCGACCTCCTGCTCGATGCCCGAGCGGGGGGCGACGGGTTCCGGCTCGTGCGGGACGGCGGCCGGGTCACCGTCGCGGCGGCGACGGCGACGGCGCTGCTGCACGGGTGGTTCCACGTGGTGCGGCTCGGCGAGGCGGCGTTCACCGGGCCCGACGCCGACGAGCGGCACGCGCCCGCGTTCGCGCTCCGCGTGCTGGACCACTGGGACAACGTGGACGTGCACCCGGTGATGGGGCAGGTCGAGCGCGGGTACGCGGGCGGCTCGATCTTCTACGCCGACGGCCGGGTGCGCGACGACCTGTCCCGCGTGACCGCCTACGCGCGCCTGCTCGCCGCGACCGGGATCGACCGCGTCTGCATCAACAACGTCAACGTGCACGCGCGCGAGGCACGGCTGCTCACGGACGACCTGCCGGAGGTCGCGCGGGTCGCCGCCGCCCTGCGGCCGTACGGCGTGCGCACCCACCTCGCGGTGAGCTTCGCCGCGCCGATGACGCTCGGCGGGCTGCCGACGTCGGACCCCCTCGACGACGACGTCCGCGCCTGGTGGCGCGCCGCCGCCGACCAGGTCTGGGCCACGATCCCCGACTTCGGCGGCTTCGTCGTCAAGGCCGACTCGGAGGGCCAGCCCGGCCCGTTCGCGTACGGACGCGACCACGCCGACGGCGCGAACCTGCTGGCCGACGCGGTCGCACCGCACGGCGGCGTCGTGCACTGGCGGGCGTTCGTCTACGACCACACGCAGGACTGGCGCGACCGCTCCACCGACCGCGCCCGCGCCGCGTACGACCACTTCGCCCCGCTCGACGGGCGGTTCGCGGACAACGTGGTGGTGCAGGTCAAGCACGGCCCGATCGACTTCCAGACGCGCGAGGCGGTCTCACCGGTCCTCGCGGGGATGCCCGCCACCCGGCTGGCCCTCGAGCTGCAGGTGACGCAGGAGTACACGGGCCAGCAGCGGCACGTGTGCTACCTCGCGCCGTGGTGGAGCGAGAACCTCGGCTTCCGGCCCTGGGGAGAGGGCGGTGCCGCGGTGCGCGACGTCGTCGCCGGCCGCGGACCTGGCGCCTCGGCCGCGGTGGCGGCCACCGGGGGCGGCGGCATCGCCGCGGTCTCGAACGTCGGCGACGACGTCTTCTGGACCGGCCACCCGCTGGCCCAGGCGAACCTGTACGCCTTCGGCCGTCTGGCCTGGGACCCGACGCTCGACCCGGCGGCGGTCCTGGACGAGTGGATCGGCCTGACGTTCGCCGGCCAGGACGGCGCCGTCGAGCCGCGCGTCCGCGAGGTGCTGCACGCCGTCCTGGACGCTTCGTGGCGCACCTACGAGTCGTACACCGCACCGCTGGGCGTCGGGTTCATGGTGCGGCCCGGCCACCACTACGGCCCGGACGTGGACGGCTACGAGTACACGCCGTGGGGCACGTACCACTTCGCCGACCGCGACGGCATCGGGGTGGACCGCACCCGGGCCACCGGCACCGGATTCACGGGCCAGTACCCGGCGCCCTGGCGGGACGTCTACGAGGACCTCGCGACCTGCCCCGACGAGCTGCTGCTGTTCTTCCACCACGTGCCGTACACGCACGTGCTGCACAGCGGGGTCACGGTGGTCCAGCACGTCTACGACACCCACTTCGCGGGCGTCGAGCGGGTGCGCGAGGCGATCGCGGCCTGGGAGTCGCTCGACGGGAGGGTCCCGTCCGACGTCGACGCCCGCGTGCGCGAGCGCCTCGCCGAGCAGCTGCGGTCGGCCGTCGAGTGGCGCGACCAGCTGAACACGTACTTCTTCCGCAAGTCCGGGATCCCCGACACCCACGGACGCACGATCTTCTGAGCGCCCGCACCGTACGGACGTGTCGTGCGGACGTGCGCTTGACCCTCCCCTCGGGGGAGGGTCGAGGGTGCTGCGCAGGAGGTGAGACCCACGACGTCCTTCACGATCACCGAGGTGGCCCGGCTGTCGGGCACCACGCTCAAGACGCTCTACCACTACGACCGGATCGGCCTGCTCGTGCCCGCTCGGGACGCGCGGAACGACTACCGGACGTACTCCGAGGGCGACCTGGAGCGCCTGCAGCAGATCCTGTTCTTCCGGGAGCTCGACGTGCCGCTGAGCGCGATCGCGGAGGCCCTGTCGGGTCGCGCTTCCCGGCTCGAGTGCCTGCGCGACCAGCGCGCCATGCTCCGCGCGCGCGGAGCACGGCTCGCCCAGGTGCTGGCGACGCTCGAGCGGGCCATCGCACACGAGACACAGGGAGACCCCATGCCCACCGACGACATGTTCACCGGGCTCGACCGCGCCGGGTGGCAGGACGCCCTCGCGGAGCAGGACGCGCACCTGCGCGACACGTACGGCGTCGAGCTCGGCACGGCCGACGTCGACGCCGACCGGATGAACGCGGCCGCCGCCGAGGCGACGGCGTTCATGACCTTCATGGCCGACGCCCTGCGCACCGGCCTGCGCGCCGACGACGAGTCCGTCACCACGGAGATCCGCCGGCATCTGACGGCCCTCGACGCCGTGCACCCGACGGACGCGGAGGCGTTCGCCGGCCAGGCGAGGTTCTTCGTCGCCGACGACTTCCACCGCCGGATGCTGGAGCAGCAGCAGACCGGCCTGGCCTACTACCTGCTGCACGCGGCGGAGGAGTTCCACGCCCGCGCTTAGGCGGCACGGCCGCGGGGAGCCTGTCGGCTCCCCGCGGCGGTGCGCGGGTCAGCCCGCGGCGAGCAGCTCGAGGGTGTCGACGACGCGGTGGGAGAACCCCCACTCGTTGTCGTACCAGGCCACGACCTTCACGTGCCGGCCGTCGACGCGGGTCAGCAGGGAGTCGAAGATCGACGACGCCGGGTTGCCGGTGATGTCCGACGAGACGAGGGGGTCCTCGGAGTACTCGAGCACCCCCGCCAGCCGACCCTGTGCGGCCTCCCGGTAGGCGGCGAGCACGTCCTCGCGGGACACGTCGCGTGTGACGGCGGCGTTCAGCTCCACGAGCGAGCCCACCGGGACGGGGACGCGGATCGAGTCGCCCGAGAGCTTGCCGTCGAGCTGCGGCAGCACCAGCCCGATGGCCTTGGCGGCGCCGGTCGTGGTGGGCACGATGTTCACCGCCGCCGCGCGGGCACGGCGGGGGTCGCGGTGCGGGGCGTCCTGGAGGTTCTGCTCCTGGGTGTAGGCGTGCACGGTGGTCATGAAGCCGTGCTCGATCCCGGCGACGTCGTCGAGCACGGACGCGAGGGGGGCGAGCGCGTTGGTGGTGCACGACGCGTTGGAGACGATCGTGTGCGCCGCCGGGTCGTAGGCGTCGGTGTTGACGCCGGGGGCGAGCGTGACGTCCGCGCCGGCCGACGGCGCGCTCACGAGCACCTTGCGCGCGCCGGCGTCCAGGTGGCCGCGCGCCGCGTCGGCGGACGTGAACCGGCCGGTGGACTCCAGCACGACGTCCACCCCGAGGTCCCGCCAGGGCAGGGCGGCGGGCTCACGCTCGGCGAGCACCGCGACGCGGCGGCCGTCGACCACGATCGCGTCGTCGTCGGCCGTGACCGGGCGGCCCAGCCGGCCGGCGGTGCTGTCGAAGGCGAGCAGGCGTGCGAGCGCGGCGGGCGCGGTGAGGTCGTTGACGGCGACGAGCTCCAGGTCGCTGCCGCGCTCCAGCAGCGCGCGCAGCACGTTGCGCCCGATCCGGCCGAAACCGTTGATGGCGATGCGGGTCATGTGACCCTCCTTCCGTGTCGCCACCAGGCTCGCCGCCGTCGCACGGGCCGAACATCGGCGCGCACGCCACGGTCCGCAAGGATCTCGCCAGGCCGGGTCTCCGCTCTCCGGCCCGGAGCCTCACTCCCCGCGGGCGAACGTGCGCCGGTACTCGCTGGGCGTCGTGCCGAGGATCCGCCGGAAGTGCGCGCGGAGGTTCGCGCCCGTCCCGAGCCCGACGTCGGCGGCGACCTGCTCGACGCTGCGCTCCGAGCGCTCCAGCAGCTCGCGGGCGACGTCGATGCGGGCACGCAGCACCCAGGCCATCGGCGTGTACCCGGTGTCGTCGCCGAACCGCCGCGAGAAGGTGCGCGGCGAGACGGCCGCGTGCCGGGCCAGGTCCTCGAGCGTGAGGTCGTCGGTCAGGTGGTGCAGCACCCACTCCCGGGTGGCCGCGAACCGCTCCCCGAGCGGCTCGGGCACGCTGCGCGGCACGTACTGGGCCTGGCCGCCGCTGCGGTACGGCGCCGCGACCAGGCGGCGGGCGGCGTGGTTCGACGGTCGCCGCGCAGCACGTGCAGGCACAGGTCGATGCCCGAGGCGGCTCCCGCCGACGTGAGCACGCTGCCCTCGTCGACGAACAGCACGTTCTCGTCCACCCGCACCCGCGGGTGCTTGGCCGCCAGCGCGCGCGTGTAGTGCCAGTGCGTGGTGGCGCGACGGCCGTCGAGCAGGCCGGTCGCGGCGAGCGCGAACGCTCCGGTCGAGATCGCGGCCAGCCGGGCGCCGCGGGCGTGCGCGGCGCGGAGCGCGTCGACGACGGCGGGCGGCGGGTCGTCGCGGTCCGGGTGGCGGTAGCCGGGGAGGAACACGACGTCGGCCCAGGCCAGCGCCTCGAGCCCGTGGTCCAGGTGGTAGGAGAGGCCGTCCCCGCCGGCGACGAGCCCGGGCGCCGCGGCGCAGGCCCGCACCTCGTAGGGCATGCTCGGCCGCGTCGTGAAGACCTGCGCCGGGATGCCGACGTCGAGGGGCTTCGCGCCCTCCAGCACGAGGACGGCGACACGGCGCTGACGCGGTTCCGGCACCCGTCGAGCCTAGACAGGCCCGGGCCCGGGCGTGGTCAGCGGCCCACCGTGTCGAGGTCGGCCAGCTGCCTCCCGGTCAGCCGCAGGCGAGCGCCGGCGACGTTCTCGCGCAGGTGCGCCACCCGCGACGTCCCGGGGATCACCAGCACGTTCGGGGACCGCTGCAGGAGCCAGGCGAGGGCCACGCCGGACGGCGTCGCGCCTGCCGCGGCGGCGACCCTGGCGAGCGTCTCCGACTGCAGCGGGGTGAACCCGCCGAGGGGGAAGTACGGGACGAACGCGATGCCGTCCTCCGCGAGCCGGACGACGAGCTCGTCGTCGTCGCGGTGCGCGAGGTTGTACCTGTTCTGCACGCCCACGACCGGTGCGATCGTCCGCGCCTCGGCCACCTGCTCGGCGGTGACGTTGCTGACGCCGAGGTGCCGGACCAGGCCCTCCTGCTGGAGCTCCGCGAGCGTCTCGAACGCCTCGGCGACGGAGCCGGCACGCGGGCCGGCCGCGTCGCCCATGCGCAGGTACACCAGGTCGAGGGTGTCGACGCCGAGGCTCTCGAGGTTTCCCCGGACCTGGGCGCGCAGCTCCTCCGGGTGCCGCGCCGTGGGCCAGCCCCCCACGGCGTCGCGACGCGCCCCGACCTTGGTGGCGACCAGCAGGTCCGCGGGGTACGGGTGGAGCGCCTCGCGGATCAGCCGGTTGGTGACGCGCGGGCCGTAGGCGTCGCTGGTGTCGAGGTGCGTCACGCCGAGGGCGACGGCCTCGCGCAGCACCGCGACCGCCTCGTCGTGGTCGCGCGGCGGACCCATGACGCCGGGGCCGGCGAGCTGCATAACGCCGTACCCGACCCTGGAGACCGTGCGGTCGCCGAGGGTCCAGGTGCCGCCGGGGGCCGTGCTGGTCGTGGTGGTCATGAGGATGCCTCTCGTCAGGGGTCGGTGGCGTGCCGCGCACCGGGGCACCAGTCTTGGTGCCATGCTCTCTGTGAGGAAGTAGGCACCTGAGAGTGCGTTGCACCCCAGAGTGACGGCAGTGACGGCAACCGGTGAGGGAGACGAAGGATGACGACGATGCCGGCGGCCGAGCGGCGTGCCCGGGCGAAGGTCGAGTACGACGCGTTCCTGGCGGCGTGCCCCAGCCGGGAGCTGCTCGACCGGCTCTCCGACAAGTGGGTGGTGCTCGTCCTGTGCGCGCTCGGCGGCGACGGCGCGGGCGGCACCGGCGAGCCGCGCGCCATGCGCTACTCCGAGCTGGCGCGCCTCATCGCCGGCGTCAGCCAGAAGATGCTCACGCAGACCCTGCGCTCCCTCGAACGTGACGGCCTGGTGACGCGCACCGTGGTGCCGACGGTCCCCGTCACGGTCTCCTACGAGCTCACCGACCTCGGCGCGTCGCTGCACGGCACGACCCGCCTGCTCAGGGCGTGGGCCCAGAACCACATGGACGACGTCGCCTCCCGGCGCGAGGAGCACGACGCCCGCCGCGAGAGCGCCGCGACGTGAGGGACGACCGGGGCTACGCGCGGTCGGCCGGGCGGGAGCGCGGGGAGACGATGCCGGACTCGTAGGCGAACACGACCAGCTGGGCGCGGTCGCGGGCGCCGAGCTTGGTCATCGCGCGGCTGACGTGCGTCTTCGCGGTCAGCGGGCTGAGCACCATCCGCGCGGCGATCTCGTCGTTGGACAGCCCGTGCGCGACGAGCGCCACCACCTCGCGCTCGCGCGGCGTGAGCAGACCGAGACCGTCCGCGGCGATCGCGTCCGGTGGGCGCGCGACGAACTCGCTGATCAGCCGGCGCGTGATGGCCGGGGACAGCAGCGCGTCGCCCCGCACGGCGGCGCGCACGGCCTCGACGAGGTCGGCGGGCTCGGTGTCCTTCACGACGAACCCGCTCGCCCCGGCCCGCAGCGCCTCGAACACGTACTCGTCGATGCCGTAGTTCGTCAGCACGACGACGTGCACGCCCGCCAGCGCGTCGTCGGCGGCGATCTGCCGGGTGGCGGCGATGCCGTCCAGCCCGGGCATCTGGACGTCCATGAGCACGACGTCGGGCCGCAGCTCGCGCGCCAGGCGGACGCCGTCCTCCCCGTTGGCACCCTCGGCGACCACCTCGACGTCGTCCTCCGCGTCGAGCAGCGCCCGGATGCCGGAGCGGATGAGGGCCTGGTCGTCGACGAGGCCGACGCGGATCACCCGCGGGCCGCCGGCTCGTCCGCGGCCCGCGCGTCGTCCGGGGCCCCCGGCCGTGCCCGCCCCGCCGGCAGCGGCAGCGTGACGCGCACCGAGAACCCGCCGCCGGTCCCCGGCCCGGCATGGAGCGTCCCGCCGAGGGCGGCGACGCGCTCGCGCATCCCCGTCAGCCCGTGCCCGGGCTCCGGCTCGCCGGGTGCGCCGCGGCCGTCGTCGTCGACGTGCAGGGTGAGCTCGCGGGCCGCGAACGCCACGCGCACGGTCGCGGCCGCGGCGGCCCCGCCGTGCCGGGCGACGTTGGTGAGCGCCTCCTGCACCACGCGGTAGGCGGCCTGGTCGGTCTCGGCCGGCAGCGCGCGCCGGACGCCGAGGAGCCGCACGGTGGTGGGCACCCCCGCGGCCTCCGCGCGCTCGACGAGGGCCTCGAGCCGGTCGATCCCGTTCCCGTTCGGCTCGCCGTCGCGGCGCAGCACGTCGAGGGTCGAGCGCAGCTCGCGGGCCGCGTCGGTGCTCGCCTCCTGGATCGCGAGCAGCGCGGGCGGCGGCTCCTCGCCCCGCTTGCGCGCGAGGTGGGCGGCCACGCCCGCCTGCACCTTGATCACGGAGATGCTGTGGGTCAGGGAGTCGTGCAGCTCGCGCGCGATGCGCAGCCGCTCCTCGACGGCACGACGCCGTGCCACCTCGTCGCGCGTGCGCTCGGCGTCCTCGGCCCGCTGCTCCACCTCGCGCACGTACGCGCGCCACTGCAGCACCGCGACGCCGGCGACGCCGAGCGAGACCAGCCAGCCCGCCGCGAGGACCCGCTCCCGTGGCCGTCCCGTTCCCATCCCGGCAGCGTAGGTGCGGCCGCGGAGCCGCCGCATCCGGCGCGGGGAGCACCCTGCGCGTACTCCGCCCGCGGTACGACGACGCCCCGTCGCCGACCGGACCGGTAGCCGCAGGTGTCGCCGACGGGCGGACGCGCCGACGACACCTCGCCGCGAAGGATCGGGACCACGGAACGACGCAGGACGGACACCCCCGCACGACCGACCCGAGGAGCACCGCCATGAGCATCCAGGCACCCCGCATCCAGGTACCGAGCGTCCAGGCACCGAGCGTCCAGGCACCGAGCATCCAGGCACGCGGGCGCACCCCCGCCGGGCTGGGCGACGTCGTCGTCCCCGGCGACGACGGCTACGAGGAGGCACGACGCACCGTCTTCGCCACCGGCTCCCCCGCGCTGGTCACGCGGCCCCGCGACGAGGCGGAGGTGGCGGCCGCCGTGGCGTACGCGGCCCGCGAGGGGCTGCCCCTGTCGGTCCGCTCGGGCGGGCACGGCCTCACCGGCCGCGCCACCAACGACGGCGGCCTCGTGGTGGACCTGCGCCACCTGGACGCGGTCGAGGTCGTGGACGCGCACCACCGGCTGGTGCGGGTGGGCGCCGGCGCCACGTGGGGCCGGGTCGCGGCGGCGCTCGCGCCGCACGGCCTGGCGATCTCCTCCGGCGACACCGCGAGCGTCGGCGTGGGCGGGCTGACGCTCGGCGGCGGCGTCGGGTGGATGGTGCGCCGGCACGGCCTGACCGTCGACGCCCTGGTCGGGGCCCGGGTGGTGCTCGCCGACGGCCGGACGGTGGTCGCGAGCAGGGACTCGCACGCCGGCCTGTTCTGGGCGCTGCGCGGCGGGGGCGGGGGCTTCGGCGTCGTGACGGGCGTCGACCTCGTCGCCGCCTGGGTGGGCGACGTCCGCTACGGCGCGATCGGCCTCGCCCTCGACGACCCCGCCCGCCTCGTCGCGGGCTGGCGCGACGTGCTGCGCGAGGCGGACGAGGAGCTGAGCAGCACGCTGGTGCTGGCGCCGCCCGTGGGCGACCGCCCGTCGTCCGCGTCGGTCCTGGTCTGCGCGTCGCACGACGACGCGGCGGCTGCCGAGCGAGCGGTCGAGCCGCTGCGGCGCCTCGGCACGGTGCTGAGCGACACGGTCGCGACCGTGCCGTACGCCGACGTCCTCGCCGAGGGCGGCCACCACCCACCGGGCCTGCGCCTCGTCGGCCGCAACGTGCTGGTGCCGCGGCTGGACGACGACGTCGTCGCGGCGGTGGCCGCGGCGTCCGCGGGCGACCGGCCGGTGGCGCTCGCGCTGCGCGCCCTCGGCGGCGCGTTCTCCCGCGTGCTGCCCGACGCGACCGCGTTCGCCCACCGCGACGCGGAGGCGTTGGTGGTGGGCGGCACCGTCGTCCCCCAGGACGCGTCCGACGCCGACGTCGAGGACGCCCTCGCCGGCTGGCGCGGCGTCGCCGCCCACGGCACGGGCGCGTACGTGAACTTCCAGGGCACGGACACCGCGGCCGACCTGCACGCCGCGTACCCGCCCGCGACGCTCGCCCGGCTGCGCGCGGTCAAGCGGTCCTACGACCCGGGCGGTCTGTTCGGGCGCCACCTGGACGGTGCGCCCGCCGGAGCGCCCGCCGGAGCGCCCGCCGGTGCGCCCGCCGGTGCGCCCGGGTCAGGAGCAGCGTCGTGAGCGCCGCGTTCGAGGCCGAGGGTCTCGTCAAGGCGTTCGGCCCGACGACGGCGCTCGACGGCGTCGACCTGCGCGCCGAGCGCGGCACGGTGCTCGGCGTCCTGGGCCCCAACGGGGCGGGCAAGACCACCGCCATCCGCGTGCTGGCGACGCTGCTGCGGGCCGACGCCGGCCGGGCGGTGGTGGACGGGCTGGACGTGGGCCGCGACCCCGTCGAGGTGCGCCGCCGCATCGGCCTCACCGGCCAGTACGCGACGGTGGACGAGGACCTCACCGGCGCGGAGAACCTCGTCCTGTTCGGTCGCCTGCTCGACCTGCCCACGGCCGAGGCCCGCGTCCGGGCCGCGCGGCTGCTGGACCGGTTCGGGCTCACCGACGCGGGCGGCAGGCGCGCGTCCACCTACTCCGGCGGGATGCGCCGCCGCCTCGACCTGGCCGCCAGCCTCGTCGGCTCGCCGAGCGTCCTGTTCCTCGACGAGCCCACGACCGGCCTCGACCCGGGCAAGCGGGAGGAGCTGTGGCAGACCATCCGGTCGCTCGCCGACGACGGCACCACCGTGCTGCTCACCACGCAGTACCTCGAGGAGGCCGACGCCCTGGCCGACGAGATCACCGTGATCGACGGCGGCCGCGTCATCGCCCACGACACCCCGGCGGGCCTGAAGCAGCAGGTCGGCGGGCAGACGGTGGTCGTGCGGCCGCGCGACCCGGACCGGGTCGCGACCGCGGCGGGCGTCGTCGCGCGCGTGACCGGGGAGGACGTCGCCCCGCCGCGCGGGGGCGTGGTCACCGCGTCCGTCGACGACGAGCGCGCGTTCTCCGCCGTCGTGCGCGGGCTCGAGGACGCGGACGTCGCGGTCACCGAGCTGGCGCTCCGCCTCCCGGGCCTCGACGAGGTCTTCTTCACCCTGACCGACGGCCACCGCACCACCCCGAGGGAGGAATCATGACCGCCACCACGACGACCGTCGCCACCGGCACCGCACCGCACCGCCGGGGCACGACGACGCCCCCGCGCCGCTGGCCGCTCGCCCGCCACGGCCTGATCCTGGCGCACCGTGCTCTCGTCAAGACCCGGCGCAACCCCGGCGAGCTGGCCGACGCGGTGATCCTGCCCGTCGTGTTCCTCGTCCTGTTCGTCTACCTGTTCGGCGGGGCGGTCGCCGGGTCCACGCACGAGTACCTCCAGTACCTGTTCCCCGGCATCCTCGTGCTCACCACGGTGCTCACGGGGCAGGTCGCGACCGGGCTCAGCATCGTGCAGGACATGAAGAAGGGCGTGTTCGACCGGTTCCGCAGCATGCCCGTGCCGCGCGCCGCGATGCTGCTGGGCTCGGTCCTCGCCGACGCCGTCCGGTACGTCATCGCGCTCGCCGTGCTGTTCGGCGTCGGATACGCGCTCGGCTTCCGGGTCGAGACGGGGCTGCTGCCCGCCCTGGCCGCGTGCGGGCTCGCGATCGTCCTCGGCTTCTCCCTGTGCTGGCTCACCGTGCTCGTGGCGGTGCTGCTGCGCGACGAGATCATGGTGTCGACGGTGGGGTTCCTGCTGCCGTTCCCGCTCGTGTTCGGCACGGGCATGGCCGCGCCGGTCGAGACGATGCCGGGCTGGCTGCAGGCCTGGGCCGAGGTGAACCCGGTGAGCCGGGCGATCGAGGCCAGCCAGGGCCTGCTGCTCGGCGGCCCGGTCGCCGGGCCGGCGACCGCGACCCTGCTGTGGAGCGCGGCGTTCCTCGCCGTCTTCGGCACCGCCGCCGTGGTGGCCTACCGCCGGGTGGTGTGACGGGTGGCGCGACGGGAGATCCGTAACGTTTCAGGGCCTTGACAGGACGGCGTCGGGCTCGCCAAGGTGTCGAAGCGCTTCGACATGCAGAGCCCGGCGCCGACGCCGGTCCGGCCGGTCGGAGGCGCGATGTCCATCACCCGTGCGCGACGAAGGGCACACCATCGTGAAACGACCGCTCAGGACGACGCTCACCGCCCTCGCGGCAGGCCTGGCGCTCGCCGCCGGGCTCGCCGCCCCGGCCGGCGCCGCACCGGCGCACCCGCAGCACCCCGGGCACCCGGCGCATCCGACGCACCCCGGGCGCCCCGGGCACCCGGCGCACCCGCACCGCGCCGCCGGCGCGGCCGAGACGGTGGCCGCGATGCAGCCTGGCTGGAACCTCGGCAACTCGCTCGACTCCGTGGGGCCGGACGAGACCGCCTGGGGCAACCCGCGCGTCACGCCGGAGCTGCTCGCCGCCGTCAAGGACGAGGGGTTCCGCAGCATCCGCGTCCCGGTCACCTGGGACGACCACCAGGGCGGCGCCCCGGACTACGCGATCGAGACGGACTATCTGGACCGGGTCGAGGAGGTCGTCGACCAGGCGCTGGCCGAGGACCTGTACGTGCTGCTCGACCTCCACCACGACTCGTGGATCTGGGCGAACGCGATGTCCTCGGACCCGGACGGCGTGCGTGACCGCTTCCGGGCCACGTGGGAGCAGCTCGCCGACCGCTTCCGCGACCACCCGGCCGAGCTGCTGTTCGAGAGCCTCAACGAGCCGCAGTTCGCGGACGTCGACGACGCGCAGGGCGACGTCCTGCTCGACGACCTCAACACCGTGTTCCACGAGGTGGTCCGGGCGTCCGGCGGCGGCAACGCCGACCGGGTGCTCGTGCTGCCCACCCTGCACACCAACGCCGGCCAGGAGCGGCTCGACGCCCTCGCCGGCACCATCGCCGAGCTCGACGACCCGCAGCTGGCCGCCACGGTCCACTACTACGGCTACTGGCCGTTCAGCGTGAACGTCGCGGGCGGCACCCGCTTCGACGACGTCGCCCTGGCGGACATGACGGGGACGTTCGACCGCGTGCGGAGCATGTTCGTCGACCAGGGGATCCCGGTGGTCCTCGGCGAGTACGGGCTGCTCGGCTTCGACCGGCACACGGGCACCATCGAGCAGGGCGAGAAGCTGAAGTTCTTCGAGGAGCTCGGCCACCAGGCCCGCGACGCCGGCGTCACGACCATGCTCTGGGACAACGGGCAGCACCTCGACCGCACCGGTTTCACGTGGAGCGACCCCGAGCTGTGGGCGCAGGTCTCGTCGAGCTGGACCACGCGGTCGGGCACCGCGTCCACGGACCAGGTCTTCGTGCGCCCGGGCGACGTGGCCGCGCAGACCGTCACGCTCGAGCCGCACGGCACCCGGCTCGAGGGGCTGTTCCTCGACGGCGAGCCGGTCGCGGCCGCGGACGCCGCCGTCGCGGGCGACGAGGTGACGTTCTCGGCCGCGTACCTGGAACGCCTGATCGGCGACGCGTCGCCCGGCGCGCACGCCACGATCGAGGCGCGCTTCTCGGCGGGGGTGCCGTGGCGGATCCACGTGATCGCGGCCGACACCCCCGTGCTCGCGGACGCGACGGGAACGGTGGCCGGCGGCGTGTCGATCCCGGCGCGGTTCCGCGGCGACCGGCTGGCCACCATGGCCTCGGTCTACGCCGACGGCAGCGGCGCCGGCCCGCAGAGCTGGACGCCGTTCCAGGAGTTCGACGCGTCGTTCGCCCCGGACGAGGAGGCCGGCGCCGTCCTGCTGCGCCCGGCCTACCTCGCCACCCTGCGCGACGGCGAGCCCGTCTCGCTGACGTTCCACTTCTGGAGCGGCGACACGGTGGAGTACACCGTGACGCGCAGCGGCGACACGGTCACCGGCACCGTCGCGAGGTAGCACCGCCACCCGCGAGGTAGTCCGCGCGCCCGCGAGGTAGTCACTGGACTACCT
>NZ_JBHTVC010000052.1:24822-33627 GCF_042793275.1 Isoptericola sp. NPDC056578 | reverse complement strand
CCCTTATCGACCACACTGGTCTGCGCTCCTCCGCGTCCGACCGTGTACGGCCCGTGGTCCGCACTACCTGTCTGCCGCCCAAGCGTCCCCAGCACGCCGGCCGGGGCGGCCGGGCTGGCCCGCGCTCCCCGGCCGTCGTCGGGTCAGGAGGCGTTGCGGATGTCGTCCTCGAGGCCGGCCAGGATCTCCTGCAGCTCCTCGGGCGAGTTGTCCTTGATGACGGCGGTGCCGCCGGACTGCTTCTGCTCGGCCGCGACGACCTCGTCGGAGTGCGAGATCTCGACCAGCTTTGCCAGGTCGGGGTCGCCGGAGTCCTCGGCCCGCGCCACCCACACGTTGATGTAGGGGGCGGCGGCCTCGGAGTCGGGGTCGTCCTGGAAGAGGGCGTCGTCCGCGGACAGCCCGGAGTCCTCGAGGAAGTCGTTGTTGACGATGGACGCGTCCACCGACTTGAGCTGGATCGGCGTCTGCTCGGCGGCGACCGGCGTCACGGTGACCTTGGAGCTGGGCAGCACGTCGGCCTCGGTGGAGACGGCGCTGCCGCCGTCCTTGAGCTCGATGAGGCCGGCGTCCTGCAGCACGAGGAGCGCGCGGGCCAGGTTGGTCGGGTCGTTCGGCACGGCGACCTCGCCGCCGGCGGGGATCTGGTCGACGGAGGTGTGCTTCTCCGAGTACAGGCCCAGCGGGTAGACGGCCGTGGCGCCGATCGGCGTCAGGTCGTCGTCGGCGTCGACGTTGTAGCCGGCGAGGAACTGCAGGTGCTGGAACTGGTTCGCGTCCAGCTCGCCCTGCGAGAGGGAGGGGTTGGCCTGCGTGTAGTCCTGCAGGTCGACCAGCTCGATGTCGAGGCCCTCCTCCTTCGCCTTGTCGGTGAAGACGGCCCACTTGTCGTCGGACGCGCCGACGACGCCGATGCGGAGCGTGCCGTCACCCTCGGCGTTGCCGGAGCCGCCGCCGCAGGCGGACAGGGTGAGGGTGGTGGCCGCCGCGATCGCGGTGACGGCGAGGAGGCGGGTGCGGGTGGTACGGGACACGGGTGGGTCCTTCCGGGCGGGCGCCGGGTACGGCGCCGGTGAGGGGTGGGGTGCGGCAGCCACGGCCATCAGCTCGAGGCGGCGGGAAGAGTGGTCCCCCGGCGGGCCGGGGAGGGCGACGACGACGTCGTCGGGCGATGCCGGTGCGGCGTCAGCCGAGCTCACACATTCGGCCCGGGATCATCGCGGGGCGGCACATCTCGCCGCGACGGCGGGTGCGCGCGGTCGAGGTGGCTGCGGGAGCGATGCGGGGCATGCCATCAGAGTGACCACCCGCGGCCCGGTTCACCAAGCCGACGCGGGGAGAATCTCACGCAGTGGACGATTCTGCGTCCACATCATGGATTCTGTGACCCGCGGCACTGTCGCGACGCTGCGAGGGCGGGACCAGCCGACCGGCCGGGACGTAGAGGACCCCCCGCACACCCACCAGAGCTCACTTACCCTTGCTGCCTTCCGGCCCTGGGGGAGTTCGGCGAGATGGTGCCGCACGAGGGGTCTGCCGGACAGCCTAACCGAGACCCCGCCCCGTCCCGAAACTCGGGGGCGAGACCGCCGTCACCCCCGCAGGATTCGGAGCCACGGCGGGGTGTCGGCTATTCTTCTGGGGCTGCCCGCGCAGGATGCGGGTCGCGCTCCAGGAGGATTCGCCTAGCGGCCTATGGCGCACGCTTGGAAAGCGTGTTGGGTTCACGCCCTCGGGGGTTCGAATCCCCCATCCTCCGCCGACCGACGGGGCTCGCACCACACGGTGCGGGCCCCGTCGTCGTTCACGCGCCCTTCTCGTCGGCGGGTCGCCAGATGATGTCGCCCACGTAGGCCTCGACCTGGGGGCGGACCCCCGCGAAGTCCGTCACGACGCGCGTCATCGGGCCCGCACCGCCCGCACCCCGACCACGGCGACGACGACGCCGACGGCCGCGGCGACCGCCGGTACCACCAGTGCGGCCTGGTACGACCCCAGGAGCGCGGCCGACGACGTCTCCGCACCGAGCGCCGCCACCTGGACGGCCGTCACGCCCGAGATGCCGAGCGCGGCGCCCAGCTGGAAGGACGTGTTCACGAGCCCGCCGGCCAGCCCCTGCTCCTCGGCCGCCACGCCGTCCGTGGCCGCGCTCACCAGCGGCCCGTAGGTGAGCCCGATGGCCAGCGCGACGAGCAGGAAGCTCGGGAGCATCGCCGCGTACGGCCAGTCGGCACCGACGCCCAGGAAGATCACGTAGGCGACCGTGGCGATGACGAACCCGCCCACCACGACCCGGACGTTGCCGAACCGCCGCACCAGCACCGGGGTGAGCAGCGGGGCCAGGACGACGTCCGCACCGAGGACCAGGAAGGCGAGGCCGGCCTCCAGGCTGCTCCAGCCGCGCAGCTCCTGCAGGTAGAGCGTCACGACGAACTGGAAGCCGAAGAACGACGCCGTGAGCAGCGCCGCGCCCAGGTTCGCCCGGACCAGGGGCGACGAGCGCAGGATCCCGAGCCGCACCAGCGGCGACGCCGACCGGCGCTCGACGGCGACGAAGGCGGCCAGGAGCGCGGCGGAGCCGAGGAAGACGCCGACGGTGGTGGCCACGCCGTCGCCCGGGTGCTCCAGCCGGACGACGCCGTAGACGAGGAGCAGCATGCCTGCCGTGATCGTCGCGGCGCCGGCCAGGTCGAAGCCGGCCCGCGTCGCGGCACGCGCGGGGTCGCGGGGCAGGACACGGACGGCGGTCGCGAGCAGGACGGCCGCGAGCACGACCGGGGCGAAGAACACCCACCGCCACCCGAGCGACGTCAGCAGCCCGCCGGCCACGACCCCCAGCGAGAACCCACCCGCCGCGATCCCCGAGTACACGAGCACCGCACGGTCGCGCCGGGGCCCCTCGGGGAACGTCGTGGTGAGCAACGACAGCCCGGCCGGGGTGAGGAACGCCGCGGCGACGCCGGTGACGAACCGGGAGAGCAGCAGCACGCCGCCGCTGTCCGCGAGCCCGCCGAGACCGGAGAACACGAGGAAGACGACCAACCACACGAGGAACATCCGGCGGCGCCCGAGCAGGTCGGCCGCCCGCCCGCCGAGGAGCATGAACCCGCCGTAGCCGAGGACGTAGGCGCTGACGATGCCGCTGAGGGTGGCCGTGGACAGCCCGAGGTCGGCGCGGATCGCCGGCAGCGCGACGTTGAGCATGCCGATGTCGATCCCCTCGAGGAAGATCGCGCCGCTGACGACCACCAGCACCGCGAGCTCGCGGCCCGCCGGTCGGCCCGGTGGGCGGGCGGGTGCCGCCGGGCGGCTCGCGGCGGCGTCCGTTGCGGGTCGTGACATGGGCGGCTCCGTTCTGTCCGAGGGTTCGGTTCCTGTTCGACCTGTCGGTTCCCTCTTGTAACTGACCTCACCCTGGGGCAGCATCGACGGGTATGGAAGAAGGCACTTTTCCCGCACCCGGTTCCTGCGAGGGAACCGACAGGGAGTTCGACGTCATGAACTGGGACTCCCGAGAGGACTGCGAGGTGCGGCAGATCCTCGACCGCGTCGCCGACAAGTGGTCGCTCCTGGTGATCGCGCTGCTCGAGCGCCGCAGCCTGCGGTTCACCGAGCTCAAGCGCGAGATCGACGGCATCAGCCAGCGGATGCTCACCCAGACGCTGCGGCACCTTGAGCGCGACGGCCTCGTGCGTCGCACGGTGTACCCCGTCGTCCCGCCCCGCGTGGACTACGACCTGACGCCCCTCGGCGCGAGCCTGCACTCCACGATCAAGGCGCTCGTCACGTGGACGGAGGAGCACCAGCGGGAGATCGCCGTCGCCCGCACCCGGTACGACCGGCAGTCCGAGGCCGACGACGCCCCGCGGCCGGCCGCCGCGCGGGCCTGACCCGGCTCCCCGTCCGCGCCGAATTCCCGTGCCCGGGCAGGGCGGCTCTGGGCAGGATGTGCGGCATGGACCGCACGTTCGACGAGCTCGTCGCCGAGGCCGACGCCGCACCGATGTCCGGCTGGGACTTCTCCTGGCTGGAGGGCCGCGCCACGGAGGAGCGCCCGAGCTGGCGGTACTCCCGCCTCCTGCACGAACGACTGGGCACCGTCGACGCCGCGCTCGACCTGCAGACCGGCGGGGGCGAGGTGCTGGCCGCCGCGCCGTCGCTCCCCCGTCTCCTCGTCGCCACCGAGGGGTGGCCCCCGAACGTCGCGGCGGCGACCGCGCGGCTGCACCCGCGCGGCATCGCGCTGGTCGCGCACGACGACGAGTCGCCGCTCCCCTTCGGCGACGCGTCGTTCGACCTGGTCACGAGCCGGCACCCCGTCGTCCCCCGCTGGGCGGAGATCGCCCGCGTGCTGCGCCCGGGCGGCGCCTACCTCGCCCAGCACGTCGGGCCGGCGAGCGTCTTCGAGCTCGTCGAGTTCTTCCTCGGCCCCCAGCCCGAGGACGTCCGGCGCGGCCGCGACCCGCAGGACGAGGTGGCCGCCGCCCGCGCGGCCGGGCTCGAGCTCGTCGACCTGCGGGCGGAGCGCCTGCGGATCGAGTTCCACGACGTCGGCGCCGTCGTCTGGTTCCTGCGGAAGGTGGTGTGGATGGTGCCGGGCTTCACCGTCGACGCCTACCGGACCGAGCTGCGCGACCTGCACGAACGGATCGTGGCCGACGGCCCGTTCGTCGCGCACTCGGCCCGGCACCTGGTGGAGCTGCGCCGGTAGCCCGGGGCCCGGCCGCCCCGGGCGGCCCGCTCAGGTGAGGGCGGGCACCGCGAGGTCGACCAGCTCGTCCGCCTGCTCCACGAACCACTGCCCGGCGGGCGGGTCCACCGTGCCGCGCTCAGGGTCGAGCGGCCCGCTGGTGCCGCCGAAGCACTGGCCGTCGGACTCCCCCGGCACCTTGATCCACAGGTAGGCGTCCACCAGCGGCTCGCCGGTGTCCAGGGTGGGCCGCAGGCCCAGACCGCGCGCCGGCGGGTTGCACCAGTCCTCGGCGTCCGCGTACACGTTCTCGGACGTCGCCGGGTCCCACGGCCCCCGCCCGTTGCGCGACGTGTCGACGACGAACGGCGTCGTGGCCCGCACGTCACCGAGCTGCTGGGCGTACCGGGAGTCGACGCCGGCCGTGCTCAGGGCCGGGTCGGCCGCGTCGGCCGACCACCGTCCGTACGGCGACATCTCCACGCCCGACCAGCCGTTCGCGGGGCCGCCGTTCCAGTACTGGTTCCCGCAGTCGCCGAACGCCCCGCCCGCCTGGGTGACGAGCGCGAGGCACGACGAGATCCACCGCCCGTACGCCACCGAGTTCTCGGTGTACTGGTAGTTCGAGGCGTTGAGGAAGAACCCGTCCGCGCGCTCGACGCCCGCCTTCAGGAGCCGGTCGGCGTTGTCGCCCACGTTGAGCCACTTGCTGTTGCCGGCGTCGAGGTAGACCTTCGTGCCCGGCAGGGCGCCGAGGGTGTCGACGGCGTGGCGCAGCATGGTGAACCGTTCCGCCGCGGCCGTCGCCGGGTCCGCCTCCTCCGGCTGGCACCACTCCTGGTTCCCCTCGACGGTCGTGTACCAGGGGATGATGCCGAGCCCGTCCGGCTCGAGGACCACGACCGCCCGCTTGTTCCCGATCCCACGTGCGAACCCGTCGATCCACGCGGTGTACTCCGCGAGGGACGTGGCGCCGCCCGCGGAGTACTGCGCGCAGTCACGGAAGGGGAGGTTGTAGGCGACCAGCACGGGGACCGCCTTGTCGGCGTGCGCGTGCACGACGACGTCCTTGACGTCCTGCCTCACCTCGCGCGGCGTGCCCCCGGTGAACCAGGTCGCCGTGGGGACGCCCGCGAGCGCGAGCGCGTCGTCGCGCGCGTCCCCGGTCAGACCCAGCTCCTCGACGTGGCCGATCGTCGAGCTGTCCGGGTCCACCCACAGCTGCGGGTCCGGCCGCGGTGGCGGCGCCGCGGACGCCGAGAGCCCGCCCAGGGCGAGACCCGCGGCCGCGGCGAGGACGGCGACCGCCCGGACCGTCGGGCTGGAGGGACGACGAGAGGAACCGAGGACCACGGCGATCTCCTTTGATCGGCGCCCGCGCGATGAGAGCGCTCCCACGCTGCTGTCGGTCCCAGCGTGCCACAGCGTTCCGACCGAGGCCAGGGTGGGCACGCGTCGCAGCCCCGCCGGGCGCCCGTGACGGGATCGTGACGGGATCGTGTCCGTATCGCGAGGCAACGAGACGGCCGGTCACAAGCCCACCCCTACGATGGCAGCCATGATCTTCAAGGCCGTGGGGGACGGCCGTCCCTACCCCGACCACGGGCACGTCACCGCCAAGGACTGGGTGGACGTGCCGCCGCGCCAGGTACGGCTCGACGAGCTCGTCACCACCAAGCGCACGCTGGACCTCGACCACCTGCTCGCGGAGGACTCCACGTTCTTCGGCGATCTCTTCGCCCACGTCGTCGAGTACCAGGGCGTGCTGTACCTCGAGGACGGTCTGCACCGCGCCGTGCGGGCCGCGCTCCAGCAGCGGCCCGTGCTGCACGCCCGGGTCCTCGTGCTCCGGTGACTCCCGCCACGACCGGCGGCGCTCCCGCGAACGTTCCCGCGAACTCGGGTAGTTTCTTCGCGTGACATCACCTGCCCCCGACCCGGTCCGCGAGACGCGCCGCAAGCGCGAGCACGAGCGGCAGGCCGTGGTCTTCGGGCTCATCATCGCGTTCCTGCTGCTCGCGGGCCTGGCGGCCGCCGCGATGTACTCGGGCGCGTTCAGCTCGCCGTTCTCGCGGCCCATCCACACGCCCGTCGCCGAGGCCCCCCAGCCCGAGCCGTGCCTGCCGCAGGTCAAGGGCCAGCCCGACGGCGCCCTGCCTGTGGCGTACTCCAAGGTCAAGGTGCGCGTCTACAACGCCGCCGACGGCAGCGAGCCCCTCGCCGGCGCGAACGAGGACGTGCTCAGCGAGCGCGGCTTCAACATCGTCGACACCGGCAACTGGGTGGAGCAGCTGGGGCAGTCGGAGGTGCGCTTCGGCACCAAGGGCATCACCCGCGCCTACACCCTCGCGGCCCAGTACCCCGACGTCCGCCTCGTGCTCGACGACCGCAAGGGCAACACCGTCGACCTCCTGGTCGGCGAGGAGTACAGCCCGCCGCTCAGCGAGGACAGCGTGCTGCTCGACGCCGAGACCCCGATGAAGGACGCCGAGGGGTGCGAGCCCGCCGACGAGATCACGCCGATCCCCCAGGTGACCCTGCCCAAGAAGTAGGGCCGGGCCACCCGGGCGGGCGTCAGTCCGTCACGTCGGCCGCGGCGGGGGCCGACGCCGGCGAGGCCGGCTCCTGGCCGGTGCCGCGCCACCGGGCGATCGCGCGCATGCCGTGGTAGATCACGAGCGCGGACGCGGTGCCGATCGCGATGCCCTCGAAGGTGAGGTCGCCGGCGGCGAACGTGAAGTTCGCGATGCCGATGATCAGCGGGACGGCGGCGGTGGTGAGGTTCACCGGGTTGCCGAAGTCCACCTTGCCCTGCACCCAGATGCGGGCGCCGAGGATGCCGATCATGCCGTAGAGCATCGTCGTCGCCCCGCCGAGCACGCCCGCGGGGATCGTGGCGACGAGCGCGCCGAACTTGGGCGACATCGACAGCAGCAGCGCCGTCGCCGCCGCCACCCAGTACGCCGCCGTCGAGTACACGCGGGTCGCGGCCATGACGCCGATGTTCTCGGCGTAGGTCGTGGTGCCGGAGCCGCCGCCGACGCCCGCGAACGTGGTCGCGAGACCGTCGGCGAAAAGCGCCCGGCCCGCGACGTCGTCGAGGTTCTTGCCGGTCATCGCCGCGACCGACTTCACGTGCCCCACGTTCTCCGCGATGAGCACCAGCACCACGGGCACGAAGAGGCCCAGCACCGCCGGGTCGAACGACGGCGTGACGAAGTGCGGGAAGCCGAACCAGCCGGCCTTCGTGACCGCGGCGAAGCTCACCTGGCCCTGGAGCAGCGCCGCCACGTAGCCGATCACGACGCCGACCAGGATCGACAGGCGGCCGATGATGCCCTTGAACAGCACCGTCACGAGGATGATCGCCGCCAGCGTGATCGTCGCCGTGAGCGGCGCGGCGCGGAAGCCGCTGTCGCACGCCTGCACGATCTCGCCGTCCACGACGGACTCCGTGCAGGTGCCCCAGGCCGCCGGCGCCAGGTTCAGGCCGATGAGCGCGACGATCGTGCCGGTGACGACCGGCGGCATCACGACGTCGATCCAGCGGGCGCCGGCGAAGTGCACCAGCGCGCCGATCGCCGCGAGCACGACGCCCGTGACGAGGATGCCGCCCACGGCCACGGACTCGCCGTGCGAGGCCGTCGCCGCGGTGATGGGGGCGATGAACGCGAAGCTCGACCCCAGGTAGCTGGGCAGGCGGTTCCGTGTGATCAGCAGGAACAGCGCCGTGCCGATGGCCGAGAAGAACAGCGTCGTCGCGGGCGAGAACCCGGTGATCAGCGGCACGATGAACGTGGAGCCGAACATCGCCACCACGTGCTGCATGCCGATGCCGATGGTGCGCGGCCAGCTCAGCCGCTCGTCGGGTGCGACGACGTCGCCGGGGGCGACGTGCCTGCCGTCACCGTGCTTGGTCCAGCCGAGGCTCATGGTGCTCCGTCCGTCGGGCCCGCGTGCGGGCCGTCGTGCTCACCGCTGTCGCTCGCCCGTGAACGTCCGGTGAAGATTGCCGCCGCACAGCGTACTGGCCGGACGCCGAGGTAGTTCACCTCCCGCCGCGGTTGTTTGTGTGACACGGGTAGCGAATAAAACGGCGGGGGAGGATCTAACAA
>NZ_JBHTVC010000052.1:0-24794 GCF_042793275.1 Isoptericola sp. NPDC056578 | reverse complement strand
TTTTTCCCCCCCCCGCCTTGTTTGTTCTTCACACGTTTCCACAAACAACCTCGGCGGGACAGGAGCTACCTCGGCGGGACCGGAGCTACCTCGGCAGGAGGTGGACTACCTCGGCGGGAGGCGGTGGCCGACGAGCGCGAGGTTCTGGATCGTGGCGAGGCTGCACTGGGCGGCGTCGTTCGTGGACAGCGTCCGTGCCTCGTCGATCCGCACCAGGGTCTCGGGCGGCAGCACCGGAACGGGGTGGAAGGCCTCCTCCCCCATGAACTCCCCGCCCCGGAAGTAGGCGCGCCACGCGACGTCGGCCAGGGCGTCGTCACCGAGCCGCGCCGCGGCGTACGCGGCGAGGCGCGAGTGCGCCTGCTCGAGGTTCGTGCCCGACGGCGCGACGCCGAGCTCGGCCTCCTGCTCCGCCGGCGTCGCGAGGTACAGGCGGCAGTACTGCAGCCATGCCTCCTTGAAGCCCGGCGCGTCGACGAGGCCCGCGTCGACCAGCGACACGAGCTCCGAGCAGATCTCCACGAGCCCGAAGACCGCGGACAGGTGCGACACGGTCACCCGGTCGCGGTCGGTGGCGAACCGGCCGGCGGCCAGGTCGTACAGCGCCTCGCCGGTGAAGAAGCCGTGCCTCAGCGCGCCGATGTCGGTCATGGTGCCGACCAGCCGGTCGCGCGACCGCTCGTTCCCCGTGGTCTCCCAGTCCGCGAGCCAGGTGGCGGCCAGGGCGCTCCAGTCCGTGCCGAGCCCGACGGCGAGCGCCTCCGGCCGCGGACGGTAGGTCGCGGCGTCGGGCCGCACCTTGCGCGTCGGGTCGAGCCCGAGGAAGTTCCGGTCGGAGTCGCGCAGCTCAAGCATCAGGTCGCGCGTGTGCTCGTCACCCGTGAGGAAGTAGTGCGGCCGCCGGTAGGCCGGCGTCGAGATGCGCACCTGCTTGGCGCTGCACCCCCAGTGCTGCACGTTGTGCCGGCTGCCCAGCCCCTGCCAGGGGCCCGCGTGGTAGACGTCCACGTCCCCCGTGTGCCGGGTCATGCGCTCGGCGAGCCGGAAGACGTCGGCCCTGCCCGTGCGCAGGAACGACGTCCACAGCCACAGGTCCGGCGACAGCTCGGAGTTGTCCCAGGCGTAGCCGCCCACGTCGTAGCGCCACACGTGCCGGTCGGGGTCGTAGGCGTGCATGACGTCGCCGTAGCTCCAGAACCCGTACCAGGACCGCTGGTCCACCTGTCCGACGTAGAAGTCGAGCATCGTGGCGAGCCGGTCCTCCAGCGCCGCCCGCTCGGGGGTGCCCCGGTCGACGAGGTCCCAGTCGCCGAGCACGCGCGCGGCGTGCAGCGCCTCGGGGGCGGGCACGAGCTGGGGCCGGGCCGCGGTGCCCGCGGCGAGGCGGGCCAGCGCGTCGGCGTCGGGCGTGGAGGCGAACGCGGTGACGGTGAGCTCGTGCGTGCGGCCGATGCCGTGCGCGTTCCCGAACCCCGGCTCGTAGTCCTCGTAGGTGATCTCGAGGGCGTCGAGCTGGTCGTCGTACGTGTCCTGGCCGAGGCCGTCGTGGTAGAAGCGCAGGTCCATCGGCGCGGCGTCGGGCGACCAGAGCCAGGTCGTGAGGGAGCCGACGTCGGAGGTCGCGCGCTCGACGTCGATCCCGGTGGGGTGCGACTGCCAGAACCCGGTGAGCCCCACGGCCAGGCCGCCGCCGGTGTCCCCCAGGTAGCCCAGGCCCTCGGACCGGGTGCCCTGCGCGACGTCGATCCACGGCCGGTCGGTGGCGGTGCGCTTGTGCACGGTGAAGCCGTGGGCGGAGAGCTGGCGCAGCGACCAGGCCTCCCAGGTCGGCACCCACCGCAGGCGCCCGGAGACGCTCTCGTCCCACTCGGCGAGCGGCGGCGTGGCGCGGCCCGCCACCTGGGCGGCGCGCACCTCTTCGCCCGGGTCCCGGCGCAGCCCGGTGATCCCCTGCACCGCCTCGCGCACCAGCCCGCCGTCCGCCCCCGTGAGGCGCACGTGCCGGTCGTAGGGCGCGGCACGCAGCGGGACGTCGAAGCGCAGGCCGAGGGACGACAGGAAGTCGCGCTCGGGGTCGCCGTCCCACACGAACGAGTGCACCAGCCGGAACGTCGGCGCCCCGGCCGCGAGCACCAGCCGCAGCGTGAACGGCAGCCAGGCGGGCGCGCCGTCCTCGTGGGCGCGGTCGACGTCGCGGTGCACGCCCGTCACCCGCACGACGGCGCGCACCGGGCCGGCCTGCTCCACGACGACGTCGCGCACCACGCCCACCGACTCGCGCCGCGCCCGGTGGTCGGGCTCCGGCCGGTCCTGGCGGCTGGACACCAGCCGCCCCGCGCGGGCCACCTCCGCGCCCCGTACCCGCACGGACCGGACGACGTCCGGCCCGGAACGCCCCACGACCACCGTGCACGCGCCGGTGTCCACGACGACCTCGTCGGCCTGCTCCGTCACCTTGACGACGGGCCCGGTGCCGTCCTGCGCGTCCCCCGGTTCGGCGGCGACCACGCGGTACGACGCGCTGGGCGGCGTCGCCGCCCCGAGCGCGACGCCCGACCACTTCACGCTGCCGTCGGGCCACGTCGCGAGCGGCCACGTCTGCGCCGGGACGGTGCGGTCCCAGGCGTCGACGACGGCGAGCGCCGCGGCGTCGCGCACCGCGCCCGGGCGGAACGGGACGCCGCAGGTGACGCCCCCGACCGTGAGGTCCGGCGCGACGTCGTCGAGCCAGCGCAGCGGGACGTCGACCGCCCGCGGGGCGTCGGCGGGGTCGGCGGTGTGGACGGCGGTAGCGGTGGTCATGACAGCGGGGTCACCTCGAGGTTGCGGTAGTGGGCGACGAGCGGGGCCATCTGCCGGAAGCCGATCCGGCCGGCGCCCAGCGGCGCGTCGTCGTGGAACGTGAAGAGGGTGAGGTCGTCGATCGCGAAGGCGACGTCGGCGCCGCGCTTGGTCACGCGCACCCGGTAGGGGCCGTCGGCGTCGTCGGGGCCCGGCAGCGGGTCGGCCCCCTGCGCGACGAGGCGGAAGCCGGGGCTCTTGCGCAGGTTGCAGGTGCGGAACCGCTTCTCGGACGCCCACTTGCGGCGCAGGTAGCTCACGTGGAGCGTCGACACGTCGCCCGAGTGGTACTGCGGGTAGAACCCGGTGCGCTCGGCCAGCGACGGGTCGAAGAGGTCGCGGCCGTCGGTGCCCGTGGCGGCGAAGAACAGCATCGCCAGGCCGTCGCCGGCCAACGGGCGGAAGTCCCAGGAGATCTCGACGTCCGCCGCGAAGACCTCCGGGCACCAGTAGGTGACGTGCGCGTGGTCCCCGCGGCCGTCGGCCACCAGCGCGGCCTCGTCCGCCGTGCTGCGCAGCACCAGGCCGTCGTCGCCGTGCTCGACGCCGACCGGGCCCTCCGCCACCCACCCGGCGAGGTCGGCGGGGTCGGCCAGGGCGTTGCGGTAGGTCCCCGCCACCGTGACGTGCTGGCCGGCGACGGGCGCCGTCACGGCTGCATCACCCACGCCCCGAGCGGCTCCTCGGCGTCGTGCACCCCGTCGAGCGACGCCAGCGCCTCGCCCACGTAACGGGCGACGGCGCGCGCCCCCGCCGTCGTGAAGTGGGTGTTGTCCTTGCTCAGCGCGTCGTCGACGGGAAGCCCGTCCGCCGCGGCCGCGCCGTGCGGGAACAGCGCGGCCGAGGCGTCGCGACCCAGCCACCCGTACAGCCAGCGCGTGAACGCCGTGAGGTCGAGCACCGGCACGTCGAGCTCGTGCCCGAGCGTCCGCACCGCCGCGGGGTAGGGCCCGTGCGACCAGCGCAGCGGCGCGTCGGGGCCGTCGCCGTCGTAGAGGCGGCGCTCGACGCTCGTGGCCAGCACCGGCCGCCCCCCGTTCGCGCGCGCCTCCGCCACGAACTGCGCGAGCCGGTCGGTGTACCCGCCCTCGGCGGCGAGCTCGTCCGGCTGCTTCTGGTCGTTGTGGCCGAACTGGATCACCACCGTGTCGCCGGGGCGCAGCTCGGCGAGCAGCGCGTCCCAGCGCCCCTCGGCCCGGAACGACGCCGTGGTGGCGCCGCCGATCGCGTGGTTGCGGACGACGTCGCCGGTGAATGGGGCGAGCTCGTCGCCCCAGCCCAGCAGGGGGATCGCGGCGTACCCGGAGGTGCGGCCGTGGTCGGTGGGGGCGACGGTCGAGTCGCCCGCGAGGTGGATGGTCATGTCAGCCCTTCACGCTCCCGATGAGCATTCCCTTGGCGAAGTGCTTCTGGAGGAACGGGTAGGCCAGCAGCACGGGGATGGTGGCCACGATGACCACCGCGAACTTGATGCCCTGGGCGGGCGGGGGCAGCTCGGTGCCCATGTCCTGCGCGGACATCGACGCCGACGCGGTGACCTGCCGCAGGAACATCTGCAGGGTCCACATGTCCTGGTCGTTCAGGTACAGCAGCGGGGACATGTAGTCGTTCCAGATCCCCACCGCGTAGAACAGGGCGAACGTCGCGAGCACCGGCTTGGACAGCGGGACCACCACGTGCCGCAGGATCTGCAGCTCGTGGGCGCCGTCGATCTTCGCGGACTCCTCCAGCTCCTGCGGCAGCTGCTGGAAGAAGTTCTTGATGATGATGAGGCTGAAGGGGTTGATCGCCGCGGGCAGGATCAGCGCCCAGTAGGAGTCGAGCAGGCCGAGCTCCTTGACCACGAGGAACGTGGGGATCATGCCCGCGGAGAACACCATCGTGAACACGACGACGGTCATGATGGTGCGCCGCCCGGGCAGGTCGACCTTCGACAGCGGGTAGGCCATCAGCGCCGTCAGGGCGAGCTGGACGAGCGTGCCGACCAGCGTGACGAGCACGGTGGTGACGAAGGCGCGCACGAACGCGTCCGAGGACAGGATCGAGGCGTAGGAGTCGGTCGTGAACTCGCGCGGCCACAGGAAGAACGGGCGCGTGGTGATCTCGAGCTCGGTCGCGAACGAGCCCGCGAGCACGTACAGGAACGGCAGCAGCGCGAGCAGCCCGACGGCGACGAGCAGCACCACGTTGACGACGTCGAACGCCCGCCCCGCGCGGGTGTTGAACCGCTGGTGCTGGGTGGACGGCTTCGAGGCCCGCCGGGCGCGGGGCGTCGGCACGGGCGCGGGCGCGGGGACAACGGTCTCGGTCGTGGCCATCAGAAGATCCCCTGCTGGTTGAAGCGCTTGGCGAGCCAGTTGGTGCCGAAGATCAGCACCAGCCCGACGATCGCCTTCGACAGGCCCACCGCGGTGGAGTAGGAGTACGCGCCCTGCTGGATGCCGGTGAAGTACACGTACGTGTCGAACACGTCCGCGACGGTGCGGTTGAGCGCGTTGGACATCAGGTAGATCTGCTCGAAGCCGGTGTTGAGGATCTCCCCGGTCTGCAGGATGAGCATGACGATGATCGTCGGGCGGATCGCGGGCAGGGTGATGTGCCAGGTGCGCTGCCAGCGGCCCGCGCCGTCGATGACGGCGGCCTCGTACTGCTCCTGGTCCACACTGGCCAGGGCGGCGAGGAAGATGATCGTGCCCCAGCCGGTGGACTTCCAGACGGTCTGCAGCAGGATCAGCGGCCGGAACCAGTCCGGGTCCGCGAGGTAGTTCGTCTCGGTGCCGGTGAGCCCGTCCAGGAAGGACGACAGCGGGCCCGTGCCGATCGCGAACAGCAGCGCGGTCAGCGACACGACCACGGTCCAGGACAGGAAGTGCGGGATGTAGACCAGCGTCTGCACCGTGCGCTTGAGCACCGACAGCCGCACCTCGTTGAGCAGCAGCGCCAGCACGATGGTCAGCGGGAACGCGACGAACAGGCTCAGCGCCGCCAGGATCAGCGTGTTGCCCAGCAGCCGCGGGAAGTCGGGGTTGGAGAAGAACTCCTGGAAGTGGTGCCAGCCCACCCACTCGGAGCCCTGGATCCCCAGGAACGGCACGTAGTTCTTGAACGCGATCTGCGCGCCCCACATCGGCCAGATGCGGAACAGCAGGAAGTACAGGATGCCCGGCAGCAGCATCACCAGCAGCCACCGGTAGCGCACCACCCGAGCCCAGCCGCGGTGCGGCCGGCGGGGCGCGGGAGGGGCGGCGGGCACCGGGGTGCCGGCCTGCTCGACGTCGACGACGGCGGTCATCGCAGCCTCCTTCTCGGACGGGGCGCGGGGCCGGGCCGCAGGGCCCTCGGGGGCGGGCCGACGGGCCGGCCCCGCGCCGGGAGGGGATCAGCCGAGCTGGCCGTAGAGCTCGTTCATCTCGGCGGTCACGGCGTCGCCGCCGCTGGACTTCCACTGCGCGATCGCGGCGTCGAGGCCCGCCTCGTCGATCTGCCCGCTGATGTACTGGATGCGGGCGTCGGCGATGACCTGGTCGAGCTGCACGCCGTTGGTCATGTAGGTCTCGGAGACGAGCGCCGCCCCCGGGTTGAAGACGGCCCTCTCGAGGTCCTTGGCCTGCAGGTCGATGCGCTCCTGCTCGAGCTCGGCGTCGAACTCCGTCTCGGGCTTGGCCTTGTACGCCTCGTAGCCGGCGATGTTCGTGCCGATCTGCGCCCACGAGCCCGAGACGAGGTCCGTGTAGTCCTGCTTCGACGTGTCGAAGACGGCGAACTCGCCGTCGACCGTGAAGTTGTCGCCCTCGATGCCGTTGTTCTCGAGGATCTGCGCGTCCTTGGCGGCCAGCTTGTCCAGCGCGGTGAGCACCTGCTCGAGCTGGTCCTCCGTCTGCACCGACGCCTTCGGGACCGCGAGGAAGCCGCTGTAGCCGGGCGTCGGGAGCGCGAAGTCGCCGTTCGGGCCGGCGATGTTGCCCTGGAGCGCGACGAACTGGTCGTACGTCTTCGGGTCCGCCTCCTTGAACAGGCCCGCGAGCTGGGAGGCGCGCGACTGGACGTCGATGATGATGCCGCCCTTGCCGTTGACGAACGGCTCGTTCCACTGCGTGGAGCCGTCCCGCGTGGCGTAGTCCTTGTTGACGTAGCCGTTCTCGATGAGCTGCTTCTCGTACTCCAGCGCCTGCTTCCACTCCGGGGTGGTGAACGACGGGACGAGCTGGCCGCCGTCCTCCTTCCAGACGTTGCCCGCGCCGAACCAGGTCTCGATCGCGTCGTACGGGCTGCCCGTGCCGATCGACGCGCCCCAGGCGGGGATGATCATCCCGTAGGTGTCGTCCTTGCCGTTGCCGTCGGGGTCGTCCTCGGTGAACGCCTTGGCGAGCGCCATGAGCTCGTCGGTGTTCGTGGGCTCCTCGAGGCCGAGGTTCTTCAGCCAGTCCTTGCGGATCGTGATGGACGTGCGCACGACGTCGCGGGCCCGGTACACGCCGTAGACCTTGCCGTTGACGCTCGACGCCTCCTGGACGTCCGGGTTCTCCGTGACGAGGTTCGGGTAGTCGCCCGAGGCCAGGTGCTCGGTGAGGTCCCAGAAGCCGCCGGCCTCGGCCGTCTGCACGAAGCCCTGGCTCTTCTGCTGGATCACCATGACGTCGGGGATCTCGTCGCCGGCCAGCACCACGTTGGTGCGGTCGCCGTACTCCGCGTTGGGCACCCACTGCATGTCGAGGTCCAGGCCCGCCAGCTCGGAGAGCTTCACACCCACCGGGTCGTCGTCCTCCGGCGGCGTCGTCGAGAAGTACGGCGCCATGATGGACAGCGAGTCGAGCGCCTCGCCGCCACCACCGTCGCCGCCGTCGCCGGAGCCGCCGCTGCCGCAGGCCGAGAGCGCGAGGCTCCCGACCGCGAGAAGGGCCAGGGGGGCCAGCCGTCGTGTGCGCATGCTGTTCCTTTCGTCGGAGTGCACGTCGTCGTTCACTCGTCGAGGGGGAGGGTCGCCGCCGGGTCGCCGAGGCGACGGTCGTTGGCGGCGTAGAAGGACAGGCAGAGGGCCGTGCACAGGTACGCCCACGCGCCGATCGAGACGACGGGCAGGAGTCCGGGCACGAACGCGGTGACGACCCCGACCAGCGCCGTCGTCGCCGCGAGCAGGAGGGGCGCTCCGGGGGCGCGCAGCAGGAACGCCCAGGCCAGGCGCGGCACGTCGCCGCGGCGCAGGTCGTAGTGGGCGTCCATCGTCAGGGAGAGCAGCAGGTGGACCACGCCGAGGCCGGCGACGACGGCGAGCGCGACGCGCAGCACCGTGGGCGCGTCGTCGAGCAGGAGCAGGCTCGTGCCGGTGAGCGCGAGGGCCAGCAGGCCCGGCGCCGCGAGGAGGTTGGCGCGGCCGAAGCCGGAGACCCAGGTGCGGACGAAGACGCGCACGGCGCGCTGGGTGTCGCCCCGCAGCCGCGTGCGGCTGACGACGGTCGCCGCCGCCAGCGCGGGCGCGACGCCGAGCACCGCTCCCCCGGCCAGGGTGCCCGCGAGCACGAGGAGGTTGAGCAGGCCCAGGAACGCCAGCGTGTCGACCCAGCCGAACCACCGATCGAGCCGGGCGCCGCCGTCGGCGTAGGCCACGGTGCGCGCCGCGGTCGCGGCGTCCGCGCGTGTGCCCTCGTGCGCCATGGCCCGGTCCCATCTCCGTCGATGTCCGGACACGTCGTCGGCCCGGTCAGCCTCCGGGACGGCGGCGTCGTCGACCCGGTACGGGAAAGCGATTCCCCGCGTTGAATGGATTCACCGTAGGGCTCGGGACTTCACCCGTCAACAGGCGTCTGCAACGTTGAGGTCACGATCGCGCCGAGGTAGTCGAGAACCCCCCGAGGTAGTCGCGATCGCGCCGAGGTAGTTCAGAACTCGCCGAGGTAGTTCGAGACCTCGAGGACGTCGCGGCCAGAACTACCTCGCGATGGATCCGACTACGTCGCGGGCTCCAGGACTACCTCGCGGAGGTTCGAACTACCTCGCGGAGGTTCGAACTACCTCGCGGAGGTTCGAACTACCTCGCGGAGGTTCGGACTACCTCGCGGAGGTTCGAACTACCTCGGCGGTCGGGACGCGTGCGTCAGGAGCCAGGCCAGGAGGTATGCACGGGTGTTCCCGTCGTCGATGCGCTCGTCGGGCAGGTCACGGGCGACGGCGAGCGCCGCGGCCGCGTCGTCGGGACCGGCCAGCGCGGCGTACATCAGGAGCTGGTCGCCGAACATCACGTCCCACGACGCGGGATCGTCCCGCGGTCCCGCGAGCGCCTCGTCGAGGTTGGCCCGGATGCGGGTCGGGTCCCCGGCGAGAGAGGGCGCGACCGGCTGCGCCGGCAGCACGAGGATCCCGAGCATCGCGCTCGGCTCGGCGCTGAACCACGTGGCCCAGTCCCGCTTGCCGCCCCACACGAGCGAGGTCACCTGGTGACCGAAGCCCTCCAGGGCAGGGTCGTCGCGGTCGAAGTCGGTCCAGTAGGCGCACGCCGAGGCGGCCTCCGCGCCGAGCATCCACCGCGCCTGCTCCTCGAGCTCCGAGTCGCCCGTCGCCTGCGCCCACAGGGCCAGCCCGTTCCAGGCCGAGACGGCCTCGGACACCGACTCCTGGTTGTTGCCGTCGGCGAACGGCGCGTACCCGGACGCCCACGAGTGCCCGGCGTAGACGTCGAACACCCGCAGCGAGGGCATGCCGCCGACCCCCGTGCCCGACGCGACGTCCGCGGCGAGCAGGTCCAGGACCGGCGCGAGGTCGGCGGCGAGCGCCGGGTCGTCGGCGGCCACCACGCCCGCCGCGTACAGGAAGTACCCGTAGTGGAAGTGGTGGTCGTTGGCCTCCTCCGAGCCGAAGCCGGGCACCTTCCCGACCACCGTCGCGAGCACGGGGTCGTGCACGAAGCAGCGCTCGGCGCGGCGCTCGCAGCCGTCGGGCTCGGCCCACTCCCGCAGTCGTTCCGCGAGGCCCGACCGCAGTGCGGCGGCCGCGTCCTCGAGGCCGAGCCCGTCGGCCAGGGTGAGCAGGTTGGCGTCCCGGGCCAGGGCCTTGCCCCCGAAGTACGTGTCGGACGGCGACTCGAGCGTCCCCGCCTCGACGGCGGCCGCGTCGGCGCGCACCTGGTCGGCGAGCTCGGCGCGCGCGTCGTCGTCCAGGACCGACAGGTCGAGCCGGCCGCCCGGCTCGACCGCCGGGCTCGACCACCCGAGGGTCGACGCCGTGCACACGTCGACCGTGCCGTGCACGGTCGCGTACGTGCCCAGGTCGCAGGTGGCCCCCGCGGAGTCCGCCTGGTGCGGCATGCGGACGACCGCCGTCGGCCCGCCGTCCGCGGTCGCGTACGTCAGCGCGGTGCTCACGCCGTCGTCCCCCGCGCCGAACGCGGCGCTCACCTCGGTCACGGGCCGCGAGGCCGCCTCGACCAGCGTGTCCACCGCGGCCCCCGAGGCCCCGTCCGGCACCGGGAACCACGCGACCGACTCGCCCGCGGCGAGCGAGAGGACGCGCCCGTCGCCCGAGAGCCCGGCGCCGGGGTCGTCGGCGCCGCCGGGACCCACGAGGACGTGCTCGCGGTCGAGGACCTCCGTCGACGCACGACCGTCGGCCACGGTGAACGCCGCGGTCATCGCGACGTCGTGGTCGGTCGCCGCCGTGTACCGCAGCACGGGAGACCCCTCCACGACCTGCAGATGCCCGAGAGGCGCACCTGCGCCGTCGCGCAGCTCCACCGTCACGGACGCGACGTCGTACGCCGACACCACCGCCGACGCGGCGCCGACGTCCGCGCCGACCTG
Organism: Isoptericola sp. NPDC056578; assembly: GCF_042793275.1. Lineage (NCBI taxonomy): Bacteria > Bacillati > Actinomycetota > Actinomycetes > Micrococcales > Promicromonosporaceae > Isoptericola > Isoptericola sp. NPDC056578. The sequence continues at coordinate 14,163 of NZ_JBHTVC010000052.1, read as the reverse complement.
CGGGTCGAACGGTGCGAGGATCGAGGTCTCGGTCACCTGGACCTGCGGCAGCCCGTAGGCGAACCCGCCCCCGGTGAGCGCGACCGCGAGCGGCATCGGGAACACGGGCTGCGGAGCGTCGCCGAGCGCCAGGCTGGAGAACCACCGGTTGGTGGGTGGCGCGAGGCCGTCGGCCAGGCGCATCCGGGGTGCCGGGGCGACCTGCTCCTCGGGCAGCAGCGACACGTCGACGTCGGGCGCCGCGAGGCTCTCCTCCGGCGCCGGGGCCTCGACCGCCTCCGCGCCCTCCCCGCCGGGCGCCGGCCCGCCGAGGATTCCGCACCCGGTCAACGCCAGGGCCGCTGCCAGCACGCCGCCGGCCGCTGCCGCCACGCGCCCCGCACCCGCCCCGGAGCGGCCCCGCCCGGGCGCCGTCACAGGCCCACCCTGCGCAGGAACTGGCTGAACGAGGCGTCCACCCCGGCGAGCGGGCCGTCGTCGTGCAGGTCGATCACCGCGGTGACCGGGGTGCCGGGCACGACGAGCCCGTGCTCCGCGCCGCGCACCAGACCGGCGCTGGAGACCTTCACGGTCGCCTCCGCCTGGTTCTTCGTGTTCTGCACGGCCACCGAGTCGACGACGCCGCTGACCTCGGCCTGGTTGGGCAGCACCACGGTGACCGTGGCGCCGTCGCGGACGCGGGCGAAGTCGGCCGGGTCGAGCACCAGCCTCGCGTCGACGAACAGCGAGCCCTGGCGCTCGACGGTGGCGAGCACCTCCCCGGACTGCGCGAACGCGCCCTGGGCCACGGCGAGGTCGGTGACGACGCCGTCGGCGGGCGCGACGACGGTCATCGCGCCGTCCTCGGTCACCTCGTAGGCGCCGCCGTCCCGGCTGACGAGGCCGACGGCGAGGTCGTGCTGCAGCGTGAGGCTGCGCACGACCAGCAGAGGGTCGCCGGCGCGCACCTCGTCGCCCTCCGCGACGAGCGCCTCGGTGACCGTCCCGGCGTAGTCGGTGCCGACGTCGAACGTCTCCGCGGAGATGGTCGCGGCCGACGACGTGGCCTGCGACTCGCGACGGTTCATGACCAGGGTGAGCGCGGCGCACAGGAGCACCACGCCGAGCAGCCCTCCCACCAGGCGCAGGCGGGTGGTCCAGGTCATGCGGCACCTCCGGCGGACGGGGCGGCGGCGCGTGCGCGGTGCGACTCGCGCAGCGCGGTCACGACGAACGCGCCGAGGATGAACGTGTTGGTGAGGTTCCAGGCCAGCGCCAGGCTGGGCAGCGGGTCGCCGCCCCACTCCGTCCAGACGCCGACGGCGGACGTCAGCAGCAGGAACGCGAAGCACAGCACCTGCGGCAGCATGAAGGTGAACGGCGAGTCGGCGCGGCCGGCGCGGCCCGTGACGTGCCAGGCCTGCTCCTTGCCCGTCAGGGCGTTCCACAGGGCCTTGGTGTAGATCGGGAACGACACGGACGCGAGCATCAGCACCTCCCACCGGAACGACCCGAGCGTGAAGAACGCGATCGCGATCTGCATGCCGTAGAAGCCCAGGTAGTACAGCAACCAGGTGCCCGGCGAGATCGCGAGGTCCATCGGCGTGAGGTCCAGGTAGATCTGCAGCGGGGGCACCAGCAGCAGCACGAGGGGCGCGATCCCCGACAGGTAGTGCGTGGCCGTGACCGTGTACTGGAGGCGCTGGTCGAGGGTGAGCCGGCGCCGCGGGCTCAGCGGGTTGCGCTGGAGCATGATCTCGAAGCCGCCGGTGGCCCAGCGCAGCTGCTGCTTGGTGTACGCCTCGACGGTCTCGGGGGTGTCGCCCACCGCGAGGACGGTCGGGATGTAGACCGTGCGCCAGCCGCGCTCGTGCAGCAGCAGCGACGTCCAGACGTCCTCCGACTTGGAGTCGGTGTACATGCCGCCGATGTCGTCGACCGCCGCCCGGCGGAAGACCACGTTGGTGCCGACGCAGAACGCCGCGTTGAAACGGTTCCGGCCGGGCTGCACGAAGCGGTAGAACACCGCCTGCATGTAGCCGGCGCCGCGGGAGATGAGGTTGTCGAGGTTCCCGTAGGTCTGCGGGGTCTGCACGAAGGCGACGTCGTCGGAGACGAAGAACGGGACCGTCTCGACCAGGAGCTCCGGCCTGGCCACGAAGTCGGCGTCGAGGATGACGAAGTAGTCGCCCTTGGCGATCGTCAGCGCGTGGTTGACGTTGCCGGCCTTGGCCCCGTGGCTCGACAGTCGGCGCACGTAGCGGGCGCCGAGCGTGGCGGCGAGGTCGCGCACGTCGTCGGAGCGGCCGTCGTCGAGCACCCAGGTGCGGTGCCGACCGCGCAGGGCGACGGCGGCGCGCACCGTGCGCGCGACGGTGTCGAGGCTCTCGCCGTACGTCGTGACGAAGACGTCGACGGTCACGGGTCTGTCGTGCAGGTACAGGCTCCAGCGCGTGGGGTCGTCCTCGGCCTCGTCCCGCACGATCTCGGGCAGGTCGAACAGGCGGTCCTGCGCGTGGTGGAACGAGAACCCGCGCGGGTCGTAGCCGCTGGAGAGCACGGTCCACATCGCGAGGAGCGCCTGCACGACGAGAACGGTCTCCGCCGTGATCACCATGGCGTACGGCAGGGCGTCCCCGCGGTTCGCGGGGTTGAGCAGGAAGACGGCGTAGGCCACGACGCCCAGCGTCGCGAGCAGCATGATCAGTGCGAGCGACGGCGACCGCGAGGCGGCGTTCTCGTCCCTCGGCGGAGCGGTGGGGCGCGGCGGCTCCGCGGGGAGCGGGCCGTGCGGGCGGGACCGGACGTGCTCGGTGCGGCGCGGGGTGACGACGAGACGGTCGAACTCGGAGACGGACATGGCGTGTCCTCCGGGCGGGCGCGGTCGTGCGGCGGGGAACGTGGACGGCGTCGTCCGTGCGACGGCTGCGTCGTGACGGTCCTGCTGGCCTGCAGCGGGCGCGACGTGGGCCCTGAACGAGTCGAGGTGACCCGCTCCGGAGAGCGGGTCACCTCGTCGTCTGTCGCGAACCTAACCCCGGCGCGCCCCCTTGTCACGGGTTCGGCGGGGGTGAGTCCAGCTGGCGAGACTGTCGCCCTGACCGACTGTCGCCGCAGGTCACAGGCTCGCGCCGGGCCTCAGAGCTGCGTCGCGACCTCGCGCGCCACCAGGTCCAGGTGGTCGAGGTCGTGCAGGTCGAGCGCCTGCAGGTACACGCGCTGGATCCCCTGGTCGCGCAGGGAGCCGAGCAGGTCGACGGCCTCGGAGACGGTGCCGGCGACGCCGTGCTCGCGCAGCTCGGCCGGCTCGCGGCCGATCGCCGCCGCGCGCCGCGTGAACTCCGCCTCGTCCTTGCCGACCGCGAGCACCAGGGCGACGGACTGCACGATCGAGTCCGGCGTGCGGCCCGCCGCCGCCAGCGCCTCGTTGATGACGCCGATGCGCGGCGCGACCGTGTCCAGCTCGGGGAACGCCTGGTTGTACTCGTCGCCGAACCGGGCGGCGAGCGCCGGAGTCCGCGTCGGACCGCCGCCGCCCACGATGACCGGGATCTTCGCCTGGGCGGGCTTGGGCAGCGCCGGCGAGTCGACGAGCGTGTAGTGCTCGCCGTCGAACGAGTACGAGCCACCCACGGGCGTGCCCCACAGGCCGGTGAGGATCTCCAGCTGCTCCTCCAGGAGCCCGAACCGCTTCGCCGGGAACGGGATGCCGTACGCCTCGTGCTCGCGCGCGAACCAGCCGGCGCCGAGGCCGATCTCCACGCGGCCGCCGGACATCTGGTCCACCTGCGCCACCTGGATCGCCAGCACGCCGGGGTGGCGGAACGTGGCCGACGTGACGAGGGTGCCGAGGCGCACGGTGGAGGTGTCGCGGGCCAGGCCGGCGAGCGTCGTCCACGCGTCGGTGGGGCCCGGCAGGCCGTCGCCGCCCATCGTCAGGTAGTGGTCGGAGCGGAAGAACGCGCTGAAGCCGAGCGTCTCGGTCGCCTTCGCGACGGCGAGCAGGTCGTCGTACGACGCACCCTGCTGGGGCTCGGTGAAGACACGCAGGTCGAGGGTCACGGTTCGCCTCTCGGTGATGCGGGGAGGTGGTGCAGGGAGGTGGTGGGGGGTGGAGCGGGGAGGTCAGTCGAACGTCGGCGAGCTGGTGCGCGACCGCTTGAGCTCGAAGAAGTCCGGGAACGACGCGAGCGCGACGGCGCCGTCGAAGATCCGCAGCGCGTCCTCGCCGCGCGGGATGCGCGTGAGGACCGGGCCGAAGAACGCCACGCCGTCGACGTGGATCGTCGGCGTGCCGACGTCCTCGCCCACCGGCTTCATGCCCTCCTCGTGCGACACGGCGAGGGCGGCGTCGTAGGCGTCCGACGACGCGGCGTCGGCGAGCGACGCGGGCAGGCCGGCCTCGGCCAGGGCCTCAGCGGCGACGGCGTCGAGGTCGTCCCGGCGGCCGCCGGGGTGGATGCGCGTGCCGGCCGCGGTGTAGAAGGTGCTGAACGCCTCCGGGCCGTGCTCCGTCTGCACCGCCGCGGCGACGCGACCGATGCCGCGCGAGGCCTCGATCCTCGCCCGGTAGTCCGCCGGGATGTCCCGGTCCTTGTTCAGCAGGTACAGGCTCATCAGGCGGAACGTGAGCTCCACGTCCCGGTGCTCCGCGACCTCGAGCGCCCAGCGCGACGTGATCCACGCGAACGGACACAGCGGGTCGACGTACACGTCCACGACGGGGACGGTCGTGCGGGGGGCGGTGGTGGTCTCAGGCGCGGTGGTGGTCCCGGAAGTCACGACCGCCACCCTACCCATGCCGGGGGCACGTGTTCCGCGGGAGGGCGCAGCGGTAGCCTCGGCCCGTGCGCAAGGTGCGGTGGGCGAGCGTGTGGACCGTGGTCGGGGCGTGCGTCGTCGCACTAGCGATGCTGTGGGTCGTGCTGCGCGGCAAGGTCTGGGCGTGGATCCCGTTCTTCATCGCCGCCGGGGTCGCGGTGCGCGAGATCCGGTACCTGCAGCGGGCCCGCCGCCCCGCCGAGGCGGGCTTCGACGAGCGCCGCCGCGGGGAGCCGGACGACGGTCGCGGGCGCCGCCGCCGCTGAGCCGGACGACCGACCGGACGACCGAAGAGTCACCCGCCCGAGGCATCGACGGGGGCCGAACCCCACGGTTACCGTCGAGTGGGAGGCGCCGCGGCCGACCGGCGCCCCGAGGCGGCCCGTGCGGCGCGCGGGCCCCGGGACGGAGGCGTCGCCATGTCGGACGTGACCCGGTCCACCGGGACGACCACCACCACACCCACCGCCACACCCGCCGAGACGACGGCCGTGGAGGAGTTCGCCGACCGGCTGTTCGGCGCGACGCTGGGCGCGATCGACACCCTGGCGGTGTACGTCGGGGACTCGCTCGGCTGGTACCGCGCGCTCGACGCGTCGGGACCCCAGACGTCCGCGGAGCTGGCCGCCGCCACCGGCACGTCCGAGCGCTACGCCCGCGAGTGGCTGGAGCAGCAGGCGGCCACGGGGATCCTCGTGGCCCATGAGCCCGCCGGGTCGTCCGACGGGACCCGGTCCGCGGACCGCACCTTCGAGCTCCCCGAGGCGCACGCCGAGGTGCTGGCCGACCCCGAGTCGCTGTCCTACCTCGCGCCGCTGGCGCGGTTCGTCGGCGCCGTGGGGCCCCAGCTCCCGCACCTGCTGCGGTCGTACCGCACCGGCGGCGGGGTGTCGTGGGACCAGCTCGGGGACGACGCCCGGCGCGCGCAGGCCGACGTCAACCGCCCCTGGTTCGAGCACCGCCTCGCCTCCGCCCTGACGGCCGTCGAGCCGGTGCGCGAGGTGCTGAGCCGTCCCGGGGCCCGTGTCGTCGACGTGGGGTGCGGGTTCGGCTGGTCGACGCTCGCGCTCGCGCGCGCGTTCCCGACGGCGGAGCTGCACGGGGTGGACCTCGACCGGCCGTCCGTGGAGGCGGCCCGGGTCGCCGCGGCCCAGCGCGGGCTCGAGGAACGCGTCACCTTCCACCTGTCCGACGCCGCGGAGCTGCGCACCGCCGAGCCGTTCGACGCGGCGTTCGCCTTCGAGTGCCTGCACGACATGCCGCGACCGGTCGCCGTGCTGGAGGCGGTCCGGGAGTCGGTGCGGCCCGACGGCGTCGTCGTGGTGATGGACGAGGCGGTCGCCGAGGAGTTCCGGGCGCCGGCCGACGACGTCGACCGGATCATGTACGGCTACAGCCTGTTCGTGTGCCTGCCGGACAGCCTGTCGTCGTGGCCCTCCGCCGCGACGGGCACCGTCATGCGGCCCGCCACGCTCCGCCGGTACGCCCTCGAGGCGGGCTTCGCCGGCGTCGAGGTGCTGCCCGTCGACGACTTCGGCTTCTTCCGGTTCTACCGCCTGCTGCTGGACGGGCAGGACGGGCGGACGTCGTCGGGTGGGAACGGGTCCCCGGAGTAATCTCCCTGGCATGACCGCCGTCCGGACGCACACCCACGCCCAGGCCGTCGACGCCGCGATCGACCTCTTCTCCCGGCAGGGCTACGAGCAGACCACCGTCGAGGAGATCGCCGACGCCGCCCGCGTCAGCCGCGCGACGTTCTTCCGCCGCTTCCGTTCCAAGGAGGACGTGGTCTTCGCCGACCACGAGCTGCTCCTGGAGGAGGTCGTGGTCATGCTCGCGGAGACCCGCCCCGAGGCGAGGGCGAGCGAGGAGTCCGGCCGCGCGCCCGAGCGGGCGTGGGACCCGACCACCGACCCGTACCTCGAGGTCTGCCGGGCCGCCCGGCTCGTCTTCGACCACCACGTGGGCCAGCGCGAGACGTCGATCGCCCGGCACCAGCTGCTGCAGCAGGTGCCGGCGCTGCGCGACCGCGAGCTGGTCACGACGCACCGCTACGAGCGCGCCTTCACCGCCTACCTGCGCGACACCCTGCCGCCGGACCGGTCCACCACCACGATGTCGATCGCGTTCGCGGCGTCCGTCGTCGCGGTGCACAACGCGATCCTGCGCCGCTGGCTGCGCAACCCCCACCTCGACCTGCGTCCCGAGCTGGAGGAGGCGTTCGCCGATCTCCGACGCGCCGCCGGCGCCCCGTTCCCGCACGGCGACGGCGAGCCGGCGGCCGACGCGCCGGCGGTCGACGCCGCCACCGACACCGACGCCGTCGACAGCCCGGGCGAGGCACGGACGGTCGCGACGGGCGGCGACGGGCGGCGCGTCGTGGTCACGGTGCTGGAGCCCGGGGCCGGGCCGGACGACGTCGCACGCGCCGTCCGCGACGCGCTGGCCTGAGCCGCCCCGGGCACCTCTTGCCGGGACCGCCCCGCACCGCTACCTTCCAGACACCCGGCACCCGGGGCGACGAGACCCTGGGGGCACCGATGGCGGCACGAGCACCACGGCACGTCACCGCGGTGGCCTTCGCCCTCCTCGCCACCCTCCTGGCGACGGCCCTCGGCGGCTGCTCGGGAACCCCTCGGGTGAGCACCCCGGGGGGCGACGACGACGGGATCCTCGCCGAGATCGGCGTCTCCGACGTCGACGACGGCGAGGTCCACACGATCATGGTCGCGGAGGTCTGCCTGCGGGACAGCAGCGGCGGCACGGTGACCGCCGTCGTCCCGGACCCCGGCTCCGGCCTGGAGGTGCGGCGGTTCACGGTCGGGCAGCCGGCCGACCCGTCGAACGGCGTGGGTGGTGCGGAGGGCACGCTGGACGAGAACGGCCTCGGCGCGATCGCGCACGACGTCCTGGCCGTCTGCGACGAGGACCCTCCCGACCAGGTCCACGTCGAGGTGACCCGCACCTCCCCCGCGGCGTACTCGGCACAGCTCACCCTCGATTTCGTGGCGGACGGACAGCGGGGCGAGCTCACGAACCACGTCTCCCTCACCATGTGCGCCCCGGACGCCACGGAGCCCCGCTGCGCGTCCGACGGCTGACGGTCCGCGGCCACGGCCGCGGCGGGGAATGCCGCTGTGGCATCCTGAGTTGTGCAGGACGCCGCCGGGACCTCCGGTGGTGGAAAGACACGCACGTACGTGCTCCGGGGTCGGTGAAATTCCGAGCCGGCGGTGACAGCCCGCGACCCGGCCTCCACCCGCAGACGCGGGGAGAGGCCGGCTGACCTGGTGTGATTCCAGGGCCGACGGTCAAAGTCCGGATGGGAGGAAGCACGTGCGGCACGCGCCCGACAGGGTGGGTGCCGCCGGGCGTCGTGTCGTCGACGACGGCCCCACGGGGCCCGACGCGGCGAGCGCCGACCCTCACCCCCGGACGCCGCACCTCGGACCGGGAGAGTGAACGATGGACGTGATCGACACGTTCTTCAACGCCACGCTGACCATCGGTGACCAGCACATGTCGTGGCGCGAGATCGTCGGCAACGGCTTCGGCCTCGCCTCCGCCCTCGGCGGCATGCGGCGCAAGGTGTGGGCGTGGCCCGTCGGCATCGTCGGCAACCTCGTCCTGTTCACCGTTTTCATGGGCTCGTGGTTCGGTGACTCGAGCCGCGCGGACATGCTCGGCCAGGCCGGCCGGCAGGTGATGTTCCTCATCGTCTCGATCTACGGCTGGGTGCAGTGGCGCCGGACCGAGCGCGCCGCCCTGGACGTGCGCGCCGACGGCAGGATCCCCGCCGACGGAGGTGCCGCGGTGCACCCGCACTGGGCCTCCTGGCGGGAACGCGTCGGGATCGTCGTCGTCATGGTGGGCGGCACCCTGCTGCTCACCCCGTTGTTCCGCGCCCTCGGCTCGTACGAGCCCGTGTGGTCGGACGCGTGGATCTTCATGGGCTCCCTCATCGCCACGTACGGCATGGCCAAGGGCTGGGTCGAGTTCTGGCTGGTGTGGGTCGCGGTCGACGTCGTGGGCGTACCCCTGCTCTGGTCGGCCGGGTACTACGCCACGGCGCTGATGTACGTGTTCTACGGCGTCTTCACCCTGACCGGGTTCTTCGTCTGGTGGCGCGTGCACCGGCGCGAGCAGGCCGAGACGGGGACGACGACGCCCGCCGTCGCACCCTGACGGCACCGCCCGTCAGTCGTCGATGTCGAGCTCGGTGCCCGGCGCTGCGGCGCGGGCACCGAGACGCGCGTCGTCGAGGACGGTGGCCACCAGCTCGGCGGAGCCGCCAAGCGCCGCCTCGCGCGTGTACTCCGGGATGCCGACGAACCACGACCGGTCCTCGGGCCACACGACCGACGGCAGGGCGTCGTGCCGTCGCAGGGCGAGCGCCGACCCGAGCGGCCCGGTCCACAGGAAGCGGGAGCGGTGCGGGTAGTCGAGCGAGGCGGCGGCCGGACCCTCCACACGCATCGCGGCGAGCTCCGCCGCGGCCTCGGCCTGCGCCCGACGCAGCTCGTCCCGCCCGGCGCGCGCCTGTCGACCCCACTGCCACCAGCGCGGACGCTCGTCCGACACGTAGAGCGCCGCCATCCCCGGCGCCGTGGCGGGGTCGTCGCCGTGGTCGTAGAGGAAGCCCCAGCCCTCCCACAGACCGACGTGCACCGCCTGGCCCCCGGTCCCCGCGGCCCGAGCACCTCCAGCAGCGTGGCGAGGCGATCGTAGGCGCCCTCCGGCACGACGTCGCGCTCCTCCGGCTCGTCGTCGTCCAGGGGGAACGGCACGACGGCGTACGCGTCGTAGACCGGTGGGACGATCGCGTCGACGGTCGGGCCGAACTCGCCGAGGAGCGGCAGGATCCACTCCCCCGCGCTCGGGTCGTCGTCCCAGCGGGCGCGCGCGAGGGCCAGGTCGTCGGTCATCCCTGGACCCTACGCACCCGGGTGCGCCGTGAGCCCTGACCGCTCAGAGGGTGTCGTTCATGGCGTCGACGAACCCTTCGGGGTCCAGCTCGCCGGTGAACACCTGGTGGAGGTGGTCGAGCAGCGCCGCCGCCTGGTCGGACGGGACGGCCTGGTCCCAGGAGAGCTGGAAGTGCGGGGCCGAGTCGACCATCTCGTACACCGCTCGCAGGTACTCCGCGCTGTCGCCGTCCGTGAGCCGCTCGTCGATCCCCCGCACGGGAGGCACGGTGCGGACCGTGAGGAACGTGTCGACCGCCCGCTCGGAGTAGGTCTCCGCGTTGAGGAAGTCGATCGCCGCCTGCTGGTCGGCGGGCGACGCGGAGGCGGACACGGACCAGAAGTTCGCGGGGTTGCCGACGACGTTGTCCGGGTCGCCGACGCCGCCCTCCACGGTGGGGAACGCGCCGAAGCCGATGCCGCCCGCGGCGACGAGCTCGGGCATGGAGGTGACGAGGTCCGGATAGATCCACGCCCCCTGCAGCAGGAACGCCGCGCTCCCGGACACGAGCATCCCGACGTCGCCGCTCGAGTCCGCCGTGACCTCCGTGAAGTCGTCGCCGAACGCGCCCGCGTCGACGAGCGCGCGGATCTTGCGGAGCGCCTCGACGAGGGCGGGGTCGGACCAGGCGTCCGGCTCGCCCGCGACGACGCGCTGGAAGACCTCGGGCCCGCCGATCCGGTCGGTGAGGTACTGCAGGTACATCAGCTCGGGCCAGCGGCTCCCGCCCGCCAGCGCGACGGGCCGCACGCCCGCCTTCCGGAGCACGGGCACGGCGTCGAGCAGGTCGTCGAACGTCTCCGGCGGCTCGATCCCGGCCTGGGTCAGCACGTCCGCGTTGTGGTAGAGCAGCACCGGCTGGGTCTGGTTGGCGGGGACGGCGTAGGTGCGCCCGTCCACGGTGCCGTTCTTCGCGACGGAGGGCAGCGCCTTGTCGAGCGCGGGGTCCACCCGGCCGGTGAGGTCGAGGACGTCCCCGTCGGCCACGTAGCCCGCGAGGTCGCTCCCGGCCCAGCCGTAGACGAGCGTCGGCGCCGCGTCCGCATCGATGGCCGCGCGGATCTCGTCCTTGTAGACGTCGTTCTCGAGCCAGCCCACCTCGAACGGCCGGTCGGGGTGCTCGTCGTTCCAGCTCTCGAAGGACCGCTCCAGCACGATGTCGCTGCCGCCGGAGAGCGACCAGGCCGTGAGGCCCTGGACCGGCGGGCCGGAGGACGTGTCCGGCTCGGCCGCAGGCACCGTCGTCGAGCCGCACGCCGCCACCGCCGTCGACAGCGCCAGAACCCCCACCGTCAGGCAGACCTGCCTGAGCCGCATCGCAACCTCCACCTCGTCGTGGCATCGAAAACGATTTCCAGCGCCCGACTCTGACAGCGGCCCAGGAATGCGTCAAGCCCCCGTCTCTCCAGGTGAGAGACGGGGGCCTGCGGGACGACGACGCCGCGGGGTGTCAGGCGAAGGCCGAGACCCCCGTGATGTCGCGACCGACGATGAGCGCCTGCATCGACTCGGTGCCCTCGTAGGTGTGCAGGGCCTCGAGGTCGGCGAAGTGCCGCGCGACGCGGTTGCCGAGGAGGATGCCGTTGCCGCCGAGCATGTCGCGGGCGATCGACGCGACCTCGCGGGCCTGCCGCGTCGTCGTGTACTTCGCGAGCGACGCCTGCTCGCCCGTGAGCGTGCCGGCGTCGGCGAGGCGGGTGATCTGCGCGACGAGCAGCTGCATCTGCGTGACCAGGGACAGCATGCGCGTGAGCCGCTCCTGCACCATCTGGTTCTTGGCCAGCGGGCGGCCGAACTGGATGCGCTGGGTCGAGTACGCGGCGGCCGCCTCGTAGCAGGCGACGGCGTGCCCGACGGCGGACCAGGCGACGGCGAGGCGGGTGGCGAACAGGACGGCGGCGGTCGCCTTGAACGACGTCGCGCCGGGCAGCGCCGCGCTAGCGGGGACGAACACGTCGTCGAGCACGATGTGCGCCTGCCAGATGGCGCGCAGCGAGACCTTGCCCTCGATCGTGGTGGCGGTGTAGCCCGGGGCGTCCTGCGGGACGATGAAGCCGTGCACCTGGTTGTCGCCGTCGTCGCCGACGAGCCGGGCCCAGACGACGGTGATGTCGCCGCAGGAGCCGAACCCGATCCACTTCTTCTCGCCGTCGAGGACGTAGCCCTCGACCCCGTCGCGGGTCACCTTGCGTGCCGTGGTCTCCAGCGAGACGGAGTCCGAGCCGTGGGTGGGCTCGGTGAGCGCGAACGCGCCGAGGATCTCCCCGCGCGCCATCGGCTCGGCGTACTGCTCGATCTGCTCGGGCGAGCCGTGCATGATGATCGACCGCAGCGCGAGGCCGCCCTGGACGCCGCAGATGGTGGCGACCGAGCCGTCGCCGCGCGACATCTCCATGCTGGCCAGGCCCTCGGCCATGAACGAGACCGACGGGCGGCCGGGGACGTCGACGCCGTCGCGCAGGAAGTCGTGCTCAGCGAGCTTCTTCACGAGCTCGAACGGCACCTCGGCGCGCTCCCAGTAGCCGTCGATGACGGGCAGGACGTCCGCCTGCACGAACTCGCGGACGGCGAGCTGATGGGCGCGCTCCTGCGGCTTCACGTCGGCGAAGGCGCCCACGTAGTCGAGGTCCAGCGGCTGCGAGACGTCGTAGTCGGGGGCGGTCACGCCGGGCATGACGGGGACATCACGGGACGGGCTGCGGGTCATCGACGACCTCTCTCTGCGCGGGGGTCCGGCGTTCCGGGCCCGGTGAGGAGTGTGGACCGGCGCCGTCCGAGGCTGGTGGTGGTCGGCGCCGGTCCTCCACCATCGTCACCCGCGACCGGGTCTCACGTCAAGCGATACTCCGTCTCACGCCCTGCGTCGAGGGAGGACGAGCCCCTCGAGGGAGCCCCGGGTCACACTGAGACCATGGCGACGACGAGCGCAGGCCTCCTGCTCTACCGCACCACGGGCGACGGTGGCCTCGAGGTCCTGCTCGGGCACATGGGCGGACCGTTCTGGGCGCGCAAGGACGAGGGCGCGTGGACGGTGCTCAAGGGCGAGCTCGAACCCGACGAGGAGCCGCACGCCGCCGCGCTGCGCGAGGCGGCGGAGGAGCTCGGGCTGCCGCTCCCCGCGCCGTCGTCCCCCGGCGTCGGCACCGACATCGACCTCGGCGAGGTCCGCCAGAGGTCTGGCAAGCGCGTCCTCGCGTGGGCGCGCGAGTGGCCCGCGCCGGGCCCGGACCTGGACCAGGTCCGCAGCAACACCGTCGAGATCGAGTGGCCGCCGCGGTCGGGGAAGCGGATCGAGGTGCCCGAGATCGACCGGGTGGCCTGGTGGGGGCCCGACGACGCGCGGCGGCTCCTCGTCAGCGCCCAGGCCGCGTTCGTCGACCGGCTGGAGGCCACGCTCGGCCGGTAGCGCGAGGGGGCGCGGGCCCGGAATTCCCTGGCCCGCGCACCGTGGTGGACGTAGCGTCGGGACCGGCTCGCACGGAGCCACGCCCTGTGCCGCCGGCCGACAGGGCGACACCAGGAAGGACCTGATGCCCGATGACGGTCTCGACGTCGGTGAGCGGAACCGCCCGCTCCCACCCGAGCAACCCTGTCGCAACCGTCCAAGGAGCATCACCATGTCCGACCTTCGAATCTTCTCCGTCCGGGAGTCTCGCCACCGGATCCACAACCCGCTGACCGAGGGGCAGCTCGCCGACCTCGGGGTCGCCCTCGAGCTGCCCGCCGGGGCTCGCGTGCTCGACCTCGCCTGCGGGTCGGGCGAGCTGTTGAGCACCTGGGCCCGTGACCACCGGATCACCGGGCTCGGCGTGGACCTCAACCCGGACTTCGTCTCCGACGCGAGGGCGCGCGCCGCCGAGCTCGGCGTGGGCGACCTGGTCCGGTTCGTCGAGGCCGACGCGTCCGGCTACGTCGTCGACGAGCCCGTGGACGTCGCCGCGTGCGTCGGCGCGACGTGGATCGGCGGCGGAGTGCCCGGCACGATCGACCTGCTGCGACGGAGCCTCGCACCCGGGGGCCTGCTGCTGGTCGGCGAGCCGTACTGGCGCACGGTGCCCACCACGCCGGAGGCCCTCGCCGCCTGCGGGGTGCGGTCGGCCGACGACTACCTCACGCTGCCGGACCTCCTGGCGTCGTTCGGCGCCCTGGGGTACGACGTCGTCGAGATGGTCTGCGCGACCGAGGAGTCCTGGGACCGCTACATGACGCCCCAGTGGCTGACCATGCGGCGCTGGGCCGACGCCCACCCGGACGACGAGCTGCACGACGAGGTCCGCCGCCTGCTGGCGACCGAGCCGCAGCAGTACGCCGCCGGGGCACGCACGCACTTCGGCTGGGGCGTCTTTGCGCTGATCGCGCGCTAGCCGCCCGGGCGACGGGCGGGCCGCAGGCCCGCCC
>NZ_JBHTVC010000051.1:14616-33651 GCF_042793275.1 Isoptericola sp. NPDC056578 | reverse complement strand
AGGTAGTTCGAAGCTCGGTGAGGTAGTCGGCTACCTCACGAGATCTCGAACTACCTCGGCAGATTCGGGACTACCTCGCGGGGTCGAGCCGCTCGGCGATGACCTCCACCAGCGCCTTGCCCTGCGTGCCCTCGAGCTGCACGGCCTGCGTGCGGCAGGAGAAGCCGTCGGCGACGAACTCGGTGCCCTCGGCGCGCTCGCGCAGCGCGGGCAGCAGCGCGTTCTCGGCGACGGCGACGGACACGTCGTAGTGGCCCTTCTGCATGCCGAAGTTGCCGGCCAGCCCGCAGCAGCCGGCGAGGACCTTGATGTCGGCGCCCGCGGCGCGCAGCAGCGCCTCGTCGGCGTCGAAACCCATCACCGAGTGCTGGTGGCAGTGCGGCTGCACGACCGCGGTGAGGTCGGACAGGTCGGGCATCTCCCAGCCGGCCCCGGCGGCCGGCGCGGTCTCCGGCGACGTGAGCAGCTCCGCCAGGGTGCGCGTGGCGTCGGCGACGGCCTGGGCGCGCGGGTCGTCGGGGAACAGGTCCAGCAGGTCCGAGCGCAGCACGGCGGTGCACGAGGGCTCCAGCCCGAGGATCGGGATGCCGTTCACCGCGTACGGCCCGAGCACGGACAGCAGCGACGACAGCCGACGGCGGGCGCCGTCGAGCTGACCGGTCGAGATCCAGGTCAGGCCGCAGCACGCCTGCTGGTCGGGCACGACGACGTCGTACCCGGCCGCGGTCAGCACCTTCACCGCGGCCTGCGGCACGGACGGCGCGAGCGCGTCGCTGAACGAGTCCGCCCAGAGCACGACCTTCGGGCGCGCGCCCGAAGGACGGTCGTGCGGGGTCTTGCCGGCGCCCAGCCCGGGCACTCCGTGCGACGCCCAGCCCCGGCTCCACCAGGTCCGGAACGGGATCTCCGCGAACTGCGGCACCTGCCGTCGCGTGTCCATGCCGCCCGCCCACAGCACCGCCTTGGCGATCCACGGCACGCCGAGCACCTTGTTGACGAACCGCGGCATCCCGCCCGCGAGCCGCGCCCAGCGGGGCAGCCAGCCGAGGGCGTAGTGGTCGACGGGGCGCAGCTTCCCCTTGTAGGTACGGTGCAGCGCCTCGGACTTGTACTGCGCCATGTCGACGCCCGCCGGGCAGTCGGACGAGCACGCCTTGCAGCTCAGGCAGAGGTCCAGGGACTCGCGCACCTCCGGCGCGGTGAGCCCGCCCACGAGGGTGCCGTTGACGGCCTCCTGCAGCACGCGCGCCCGCCCGCGGGTCACGTCCTTCTCGTCCTTCGTGGCCTGATAGCTGGGGCACATGAACCCGCCCGAGGCGTGGTTGTCGGCCCGGCACTTGCCCACGCCGACGCAGCGGTGCACGGCGGTCGTGAGGTCGCCGTGGTCGTGCGCGAACGAGAAGCCGGTGTGGCCCGCCCGCTTCGCGATGCCGTGCAGCGGACCCGAGCCCGCCATCCCCCGGTCCCCCACGGGCAGCGTCGAGAGCACCTGCTTCGCCGCGGGCCGGCGCAGGTCGGCGTCGACGGCCGCGGGCCGCACGACGACGCCCGGGTTGAGCAGGTCGTCGGGGTCGAACAGGGCCTTGAACCGCTCCATGAGCCGGATCGCCTCCGGCGTGTACATCAGCGGCAGCAGCTCGGAGCGGGCGCGGCCGTCGCCGTGCTCCCCCGACAGCGAGCCCCCGTGGTACGCCACCAGCCGCGCGGCGTCGGTCATGAACGTGCGCAGCACCGACCCCGACGTCTCCAGGGGGATGTCGATGCGCAGGTGCACGCAGCCGTCGCCGAAGTGCCCGTAGGGCAGCCCGTCGACGCCGTAGCGCTCCATGAGGTCCTCGAGGTCGCGCAGGTACGCGCCCAGCCGCTCGGGCGGGACGGCGGAGTCCTCCCAGCCCGGCCACGCCTGCTCGCCCGCGGGCGTGCGGCCGGCGAGCCCCGCGCCGTCGGCGCGGATCTGCCACATCTTGGTGGCGTCCGGCCCGGCGGGCAGCACCAGCGAGGACAGGGCCGACGACGACGTCACGACGGCCTCCGCCCGGGCGCTCGCCTCGTCCTGGCTCGCGCCGCCGACCTCGATCATCAGCCAGCCCGCGCCCTCGGGCAGGGCCGGCACGGAGGCCTCGCCCTTCGCCTTGCGCACGACGTCGACCAGGCGCGCGTCGAGCCCCTCGATCGCGAGCGGCTTGTGGCCGAGCAGGTGCGGGACGTCGTCGGCCGCCGCCGGCATGTCCGGGTAGCCGAGCACGACGAGCGTCGGCGCCGACGGCACGGGCACCATCCGCAGCGTGGCGCCGAGCACCGTCACCAGCGTGCCCTCGGTGCCCACCAGCGCCTTGGCGAGGTCGGAGCCGTTCTCCGGCAGCAGGTGCTCCAGCGAGTAGCCCGACACCTGGCGCCCGAACCGGCCGAACTGCGTGCGGATCAGCGCGAGGTTCTCGCGTACCAGCTCCGCCAGGCCCGGCACGGCGGCGAACGTCGCGTCGCCCCGGCCCGCGGTGAAGCGGCGCCCGCGCCCGTCGACGACGTCGAGCTCCACCACGTTGTCGGCCGTGCGGCCGTAGGCCACGGCGTGCGGGCCGCACGCGTTGTTGCCGATCATCCCGCCGAGCGTCGCGCGGTTCTGCGTGGACGGGTCCGGGCCGAACCGCAGGCCGTGGGCGGCGCCCGCGCGCTGCAGGCTCGACATCACGGTGCCGGGCTCGACGACGGCGGTCCCCGCCTCCGGGTCGACCGAGACCACCTGGTTCAGGTGCCGGGAGAAGTCGAGCACCGCGCCCGTGCCGACCGCGTTGCCGGCCACGGAGGTGCCGGCGCCCCGTGCCGTCACGGGAATCTTCAGCTCGCGCAGCACCTCCAGGCCGCGGACCACGTCGCGCGAGCTGCGCGGGAAGGCCACGACGTCGGGCACGACGCGGTAGTTCGAGGCGTCGGTGGAGTACTCCGCGCGCCGCCGGGTGGAGGAGTCGACGTCGCCCGCGATCACCGTCCGCAGCGCGGAGACGACGGCCGCGCGGGCCTCGTCGGCCGCGCGCCTGGCCGCGCTCTCCGCCTCGTCACGGGTGGGCGCGAGGTCCACGTCACCGTCCGGGGTCGGGGTCGTCGGTGTCTGGGCTGGCACGCGCCGATTCTGCCATTCGTCCCCCGGGGGCGCCGCCGCGTCCACGGCACGGCACCCGATCGGTCCCGCCTTCGAGCAGGTGGTGCGGCGCGGGGACCGAAGGCGTCCCGCGACGGACCGCCTGCTCGAAGGTCAGCCGCGGTCGGCCTTCTCCTGCGCGGCCCGCACGGCCTCGGCCTCCGCCTTGCGCGCCTCGCGCAGCGCCTTCTCCCGCTCGCGCACCTTCTTCTGCTCCTCGCGGAGCCGGCGCTCGACGTCCTTGCGCTTCGCCGCCGCCTTCTTGACCTTGGGGTCGGAGGCGTAGCGCTGCGCGACGGCGAGCGCCTCGGCGACGCCCTCGTCCTGCGGGACGCCGCCTGGCGGGGTCTCCGGGTCGGGCCCGCCGGCCGCCGCCCGCGCGGCCACGTACGCCGCGACGCCGTCGAGGGTGCGCTCGAGCCCCCATCCGACGTCCTCCTCGTCGTCGAACGTGCTCGTCCCGTACGCGGCGTAGGAGCCGCGCTCGACGATGGGGCGCAGGTACGGGAACCGGACCTCGTCGACGAGGGCGCGCAGCGTGTCCGCGAGCTCGGGGCCCACGGCCGCGGCCGCGTCGGTGCCGGCCGTGTTGGCCTGCCGGAGGTCGCGGTCGAGCAGCGCGGCGTTCCGGGTGAAGCCGTTGAGCAGCAGGATGGTCGCGATCTTGTCGCCGTCGTCGAGCGGCGTCGAGCGCAGCGCGCGCAGGCCGGCGTCGAGGGCGCGCAGGCTCGCCGGGGTGATCGGCGCGCCGGTGACGGGGACGTCGAGGACCCAGGAGTGCCGGCGGAACAGCTCGAAGGTGAACAGGGCCCACTCGCGCAGCTCGGCCCGCCAGTCCGCCGGCTCGTGCGGCGGCGGGAACTCCAGGTCGAGCACGACCTCCTGCATGAGCAGCAGCAGGTCGTCCTTGCTGGTGACGTACCGGTACAGCGACATCGTGGTGAAGCCGAGGCTCTTGGCCACCCGCGCCATGGAGACGCCGGCGAGGCCCTCCGCATCGGCGATCTCGACGGCGGCCTCGACGATGCGCTCGATGCTCAGCTCGCGGCGGGGCACGCGCTCCGGCCGCTCGGCCACGCCCCAGGCCAGCGCGAGACGCGGCGGCAGGTCAGGCAGCTCCGCACCCGGCAGGGCCGACTCGGGCAGGTCCGTCTCCGGCGTGTCCGTCATGCGCTCATCATCCCTGAACCTCCTCGCGACCGAGCCTGTCGGGACCGCACCGGGGCCTCGACAGGCTCGACCGACGACGACCGCTGGTCAGCGGGCGGTCCGACGGCGGTACAGGACGCCGCCGACGACGACGCTCGCGACCAGGAAGCCCACCAGCCACACGCACGCCGTGACGATCGTGCCGGCGTCGGGCGCCCCGGCGAGGAGGCCGCGCACCGACTCGATGATCGGGGTGAACGGCTGGTGCTCGGCGAAGCCGTGCAGCCAGTCCGGCATGGTGTCGACCGGCACGAAGCCCGAGCTGAGGTACGGCACGAAGAGGAAGATCATGCTCACGGACATGGACGCCTCGACGCTCAGGACCAGCCCGAACACGACGCAGAGCCAGGTGAACGTGACGACGGCGAGCACCGTGAACCCCACGAAACCGAGCCACTGGCCGAGGTCGGCGTCGGGCCGGAACCCGTACGCGAGCGACACCAGCAGCACCACGACCACGGAGGCGAGGTTGCGCACGACGCTCGCGATGACGTGCCCCCACAGGGCCGACGAGGAAAAGATGGGCAGCGTCTTGAAGCGGTCGATCGTGCCCGTGGTCATGTCCTGGGCGACGCCCGTGGCGGCCGTGGCCGAGTTCATGCCCAGGCACATGACGAGCACGCCGGGCACGACGTAGTCGATGTACTCGCCCCCGGTGCCGCCGGAGATGGCGCCGCCGAAGACGATCACGAACGCCGACATGATGAGCACGGGCAGCGCGAACGCGGTGATGAGCCCGTCGACCGAGCGCAGGGAGCGGCGCGCCTCGCGCCGGGTCATGGTGGCGACGTCGCGCAGGGGCGCGTGCACGGACGCCGGACGGACCGCGCCGTGCGCGGTGCGCGCGGGCGGGGCCAGGGTGGTGGTCATCGCAGGGCCTCCTCGGGGGCGGTCTGGTCGGTGGTGCGGGTCGTGCGGTCGGTGGCGGCGCTGCCGGTGAGCGCCAGGAAGACGTCGTCGAGGGTGGGCTTGACCACGCTCACGCCCGCGACGGCGAGGCCTCGGGACTCGGCCCGGTCGAGGACGTCGCGGATGGCCCGGACGGGCTCGGCGCTCGGGAAGGTGAGCGCGAGCGCCCTGAGGTCCTCCTCCGCGGCGTCGAGGCCGGCGACGCCGAGCTCGCGCGCGGTGGCGAGGCTCGCGGCGTCGTCGAACGTCACGCGCACGTGGTCCCCGGCGACGAGGGCCTTGAGCTCCTCCGCCGTGCCGCGCGCGGCGATGGTGCCCTCGGCGAGGACGGCGATCGTGTCGGCCAGTCGGTCGGCCTCCTCGAGGTACTGGGTGGTAAGGAGGATGGTGGTGCCGTCGTCCGCGAGCCCGCGCACGACCTCCCACAGCTGGGAGCGCGACGCCGGGTCGAGGCCGGTGGTGGGCTCGTCGAGCACGAGCACCGCCGGGTCGGCGACGAGGCTGATCGCCAGGTCGAGCCGACGGCGCATGCCGCCCGAGTAGGTGCCGACCCGGCGACGGGCCGCTGCGGTCAGGTCGAAGCGCTCCAGGAGCTCGTGGGCGCGACGCCGCACGACGCGCTTCGGCAGGTGCGCGAGGTCGGCCATCATGACGAGGTTCTCCTCGCCCGTCTGGAACTCGTCGACGCTCGCGTACTGGCCGGTCAGCGCGATGCTGCGCCGCACCGCGGCGGGCTGCTTCACGACGTCGGCGCCCGCGATGGTCGCCGTGCCTCCGTCCGGCTGCACCAGCGTGGTGAGGATGTTGACGGTGGTCGTCTTGCCCGCGCCGTTCGGTCCGAGCAGCGCGAAGATCTCGCCGCGTCGGACGGTGAGGTCGACGCCGCGCAGGACGGCGGTGCGTCCGTAGGACTTGCGCAGCCCCCGCACCGCGATCATCGGGTCGTTCATGGCCGTTCCCCTCCGGTCGGTCTGTGTATGACGTACACGAGCGTACGGCATACACATCGTGTTGGCCATACACCCCGTGTGGTCGGTACACGCGAGCGCTGCACGCGCGCCGCGACGCCGCCGCGGCTACGGTCGGACCGTGCGCGTCGTCGTCGTGGGAGCAAGCGGGAACGTCGGGACCGCCGTGCTGGGCGCCCTGGCCCGCGAACCCGCCGTGACCTCGGTCGTCGGCGTCGCCCGGCGGGTGCCCCGTGCCGACGGCAGCAGCACGGTCGCCTACCCGCACTCCGCCGCCGAGTGGGTCCGCGTCGACCTCACCGACACCGCCGACGCCGTCGTGCGCGGCCTCGACCAGGCCTTCCTCGGCGCCGACGCCGTCGTCCACCTCGCCTGGGCGCCGCCGTCCGCCCGCGACTCCGGGCATGCCCGGCGCCTCAACCTCGACGGCTCGCGGGCCGTCGCCGACGCCGTCGTGCGCGGCGGCGTCCCGCACCTCGTGTTCGGCTCGACCTCCGGCGTCTACTCCCCCGGCCCGGACGACGGCGGCCTCGTGCGCGAGGACTGGCCGCGGCGCGGCGTACGCACGTCGTCCTACTCCGTGCAGAAGGCCGCCGTCGAGCGGATGCTCGACGACGTCGCCGCGCGGCACCCGCGGCTGGTCGTGACGCGGGTGCGGCCCGCGCTCATGCTGCAGCGCGAGGCGGGCGCCGAGCTCGGGCGCTACTTCCTGGGGCCGCTCGGCACCCGCGCGCTGCGGCTCGCCGCCAAGCGCGCCCCCGAGGGAGCGCTGCTGCCCGCGGTGCCCGCGCTCGCAGGCCTGCGCCTGCAGGTGATGCACGTCGACGACGCCGCCGACGCGTACCGCGCCGTCGTCGTCGGCCGCCACCCCGGGGCGTTCAACCTCGCCCCCGAGGGCTGGCTCACGTCGGCCGACCTCGCCGACACGCTCTCGGCGGGCCGCAGCGTCGAGGTCTCGCCCGACGTCGCGCAGACCGGGCTGTCGGTCGCCTCCCGGCTGCGCCTCGCCCCCATCGACGTGGGCTGGTTCGACATGGCCCGTGCCGACGTCGTCCTGGACGCGACGCGCGCCCGCGAGCTGCTGCGCTGGGAACCCACCCACGACCCGCGCGACGTGCTGCGCGAGACCGTCGAGGGCGTCATCGCCGGCACGGGCGCCGGCTCACCGCCCCTGCTCGGCTGACTCCGCGGGCAGCGGCCCGCAGCCGGTGCCGCGGGCGCGCTCGGCGCACGCCAGCGCCGGGTCGATCGTGCGCACGACGACGTCGGCGGCCGCGCCGAGCGCCGCGAGCTGGTCCTCGCCGAGGGCGTCCACCACGAGGCGGCGCACCTCCCGGACGTGCCCCGGGGCGGCCGCCTCGAGCTTGCGCCAGCCCGCCTCCGTGAGCCGCGCCTCCATCCGCCGCCGCCCGTCCGAGCACGCGGTGCGCTCGACCAGGCCGGAACGCTCGAGGCGACCCACGGCGTGCGACAGGCGCGACAGCGAGCCGCGAGACAGTGCCGCGAGGTCGGACATGCCGAGGGTGCGGTCAGGGGCCTCCCCGAGGGCGGAGAGCACGTGGTACTCGAAAAGGTTGAGCCCCGCGTCGGCGCGCAGCTGCGCGTCGAGCGTGGCGGGCAGGGTCATGAGGAGCGCGGCTACCGACGACCAGCTCCGCCGCTGGTCCTCGTCGAGCCACACCGGGGCGTCGGTCGATGCGGACGGCATACCCCATCCTAGGCCGACTTGAATGATCAACACCGTCGCGGGTACGTTCGTGTTGAACGTTCAAGACGACGTCCTTCCGGACGCCCTCTCCCGCCCGTCGCCCGCCCGCCGGCGACCCCCGCACCGGAGGAACCACCTCATGACGCTTCTTCGCCTCGACGCCAGCATCCAGGGCGACCTGTCCGCGAGCTCGGCCCTCGCCGACGCCGTGGTCGCCGAGGTCACGGCCGCCCGCCCCGGCACCGCCGTCGTCTCCCGGCACCTGGGCCAGGACCCGCTGCCCGCGGAGGCCTGGGCCCACGCCACCTCGGGCGGCTTCGTCGCGGAGACCGAGCGCACCCCGCAGCAGCGCGCCGCCCTCGACCTCGCCGCGGCCCTGGCCGACGAGGTCCGCGCCGCGGATGCCCTCGTCCTCGCCCTGCCGCTGTACAACTACGGCGTCTCGCAGCACGCGAAGACCTGGATCGACCTCGTCACGACCGGCGCGGGCGCGGGCGTGCCCGTGCTCGAGGGCAAGCCCACCGTGCTCGTCACCACCCGCGGCGGTTCCTACGGCGAGGGCAGCCCCCGCGCCGGCTGGGACCACAACACCGACTACCTGCGGCGCATTCTCGCCGACCTCTGGCAGGCCGACCTCACCGTCGTCGAGCGCGAGTTCACGCTGGTGGGCGTCAACCCCGCGCTCGACCAGTTCACCGACCTCGCCGCCGTGATGGCCAAGCAGGCCGAGGAGGACGCCGTCGCGGCCGGCAAGGCCCTCGCCGCCCGCTGACGCCGAGGTAGTCCCGATCCCCGCGAGGTAGTTCCCCTCCACGCGAGGTAGTACGAGACTCCGCGAGGTAGTTCGAAGCACCGCGAGGTAGTACGACAGACGGCGAGGTAGTCCGCGCACGGACTACCTCGCCGTCGTGCGGACTACCTCGCCGTCGTGCGGACTACCTCGCGGTCAGCCCTCGAAGGTCACGTCCAGCGTGATCTCGCCGACGCCCGCCAGCGCCTTGGAGACCGGGCAGCCGGCCTTCGCGGCCTCGGCGGCGGCGCGGTACGCGTCCGCGTCGATCCCGGCGGCGGAGCCGACGACGGTCAGCGCGATCTTCGAGATCTCGAGACCGCCGCCCGCGGCCGGGGTCAGGGTGACGTCGGCGGTCACGTCGGTCTTGCCCGGCGTGCCGCCGGCGTTCGCCACCTCGAGCGAGAACGCCATCGCGTAGCACGACGAGTGCGCGGCCGCGATGAGCTCCTCCGGGCTGGTGACACCCTCCGCGGCGTCCGCCGTCCGGCGGGGGAACGAGACGTCGAACGTCCCGACGCCCGAACTGGCGAGCTCGACCCGGCCGGAGCCCTGCTGGATGTCGCCGTTCCAGGCGGTGCGTGCGGTGCGGGTGGACATAGGAGTTCTCCTTCGTGCTCCGGGACAGGTCACGACGACCGTAACCCGCACCCGCGCTCCGCGTCAGGGACCGCCCGCGTGGTGGCCGTCACGTCCGGGGCGGCGCCGTCGGGCGCGGCGCTCGACAGCGCTCAACGGGGCGCCGAGAAGTCCATCGCGTCGTCGGCGACGGCGACGACGGACCACGCGTTGCCGTCGGCGTCGGACAGCTCGTACGCGGGGACGAGGACGACGGACCCGTCGTCCTGCGTCTGCTGCGCCAGGCCGAGCCTGGCGTCGGTGATCTCGACGTCGGACACCGGCCAGTCGACCGGGTCGCCGGCCGCGGGGGGAGCCGGGGGCGCGGACGGCTCGGTCCCGTCCTCCTCGGTCTCGGCCCACATGGCCTCCTCGTCGGCGAGCACGACCGGCCAGGTGGAGCCGGAGAACCGCGGGTCGCCGAGCCGCTCCACCGCCTCGGCCGGGCTGATCACGGGGTACTCGCCGAGGTCGGCCGTCGTGGCGAGGAAGCCGTCGAGCCAGGCGATGCCCTCCTCCCCGACGGTCGCGCTCCACTGCGCCCCGGTGCGCGTGCCGTCCACCACCTGGGAGGCGGTGACCCACCGGCCGGGATCGCCGTCGGTCTTCTCGCCCACCTCGATCTCGAACGCGTCGGGGTCGACGCCGAGGCTCCGCATGGCGTCGGTGAGCGCGTCGCGCGCCTCCCGGTCGCCGACGGACGACGTCGCCGGCTCGTCGCACGCGGGCTCGGTGTCCTCCCCGTCGTCTCCTCCGTCGCTGCGCGCGACGACGTCCTCGCACCGCCACGGGTCGGCGCCGGGGTCGTTGTAGCCGAACGTCGCGCTACCGTCGGCGGACAGCCAGACGTGCGGTCCGCTGCCGTCCTGGGGGCCCACGGACCAGCCGTACTCCCACCGCGGCTTCCCCTCGACACCGAGCGCCTCCGCGAGCCGGGCGGCCCCCTCACGGGTGGCGACGTCCGTCGCGTCGAGGGCGTAGGCCGACGCCGTGCCGCCCGCGGTGGACAGGCCGTCGCCGTGGAACAGCGCGCGACCGGACGAGTACCAGCTCGGCAGGGTGGCGTCGCCCGCCGCGGCCGACGACGCCGCGCCGGACGCACCGTCCCCCGCCGAGTCCTCCGCGGCACCCATCGCCGCTCCGCCGGCCGCGGCGTCGTCGCCGGCCGACCCGGCGCCCCGGCCGCCGCTGTTCAGCACGACCGGGGCGTCGGCGGCCTCGGAGGCGCCGGGCGCGGCAGCGCCGCCGAGGGCGTACCCGCCCACGCCCACGGCCGCGAGCACCACGACGCCCGCGGCGGCCAGCCACGGCGTGCGGCGCCACCCACGGCGGGCGGCGAGCTCGTCGCCGTCGCGCTCCCCGTCGTCGGCCCCGGCGCCCCCCGCCCCCTCGGCCACGGTCGCGTCACCGTCCGCGGCCAGCCGGGTGTCGACCTTCGCCCGCAGCCCCGCACCCGCCGGCTCGACCCCTGCGGCCGGGTCCGCCGCCCGCAGGCGCGCGAACGCCATGTCGTCACGGTCGTCACGGTCGTCGCGCGGCACGTCCGGAGTCGCGGACTCCCCCTGGGGTACGTCACCGCGCGTCTCGTCCCGGCCCTCGTCCCGGCTCATGCTGTCCTCCCGGCCCCACGGCCCGCCGGTCCGGCGGGCGTCTCGCACCCCGTCTGTGTCGTCATCGCGCGCCGGCTTGCGCCGCGGCGTCGCCCTCGGCCGCACCGTCGCCGTCCTGGGTCTCGCCGTCCTGGGTCTCGACGTCCCACGCGGCGCGCAGCCGCGCCCGGGCGCGGGACAGCGCGGCGTCGGCTCCCCCGCGCGAGACGCCGAGCACCTGCGCCAGCCCGTCGCCCCCGACGCCGTCCCACGCGACGAGGAGGAGCACCTGCCGGTCGCGCGGCGAGAGGCGGGCGAGGACCGCACGCACGCGGTCGTCGTCGACGGCGAGCGCCGCCGGGTCGACGTCGTCGGGCACCTCGGGCACGACGGCGACGGGCGTCGGCCGGGCCTTACGGCGGTGGTTGGCCAGCACGAAGCCGGCGGTGCGGTAGAGCCACGGGAGCTCCGCGCCGCGCGGCACGTCCGCCCGACGACGCCAGGCGGTGGCCAGCACGTCCGCGGCCAGGTCCTCCGCGTCCGCGCCGCCCGCGGGCAGGCGCCGCACGAGGTAGCGGTGCACCGCGCCCGCGTGCGCGGCGAAGAGGGCGTCGAACCACGCCGTGTCGTCGCGGTCGTCGTCGCCGTCGTCGACACGCGCCGTCTCGTCCGGGTCCACCGGGCCTCCTGCGGTCCTGGGCGCGCGAGGGCGCGCGCCACCCCTCGACGCGACTGTGTCGCCGTACCCCCTGGTCTTGCACCCGCGCGCGCCGACATCACCCGCAGATTCATCCCTCCGACCGCGCCGCGCGGACCTACGGTGCGGGGATGACCGTCGACACGGGCGCGGCGCCCGCCAGCACGGAGCCCACGGCGCCGACACCCCGCCGACGGCGCGCCGTGCGCTGGGTGCTGCTCGGCACGGTCGCGGCCCTGCTGGTCGTCGCCGTGTGCGCGGTGCTCCTGGTCCGCGACGCGCTCGCCGCGCGCGGCGCCCTCACCCGCGCCGCGGTGCAGGTGCCCGCGGTGGCGGAGGAGCTGCGCGCCGGGGCCCGGTCGGAGGCGGACGGCGGCACCCCCGCGACGCTCGCCTCCTCCCCCGCCCTGGCGGAGCTGCGGGCGCAGACCACGATCGCGCGCGAGGCGACCGACGGCCCGCTGTGGTGGCTCGCCGCCCGACTGCCCGTGGTCGGCCCGTCGGCAGGGGCGGCCGTCGACGTCGCCGTCGTGCTCGACGACGTGACCGACGAGGTGCTGCCCCCCTTGGCCGACCTGGCCGACGCCGTGGCCGCCACCGACCGCACCCCGGACGGCGGGCTCGACCTCGCGCCGCTGCAGGCGGCGGCACCCGGGATGGCGACGGCGCGGGCGTCGGTCGACGCGTCGCGGGCGCGCCTCGACGCCGTCGACCCCGACGCCCTGCTGCCGCAGCTCGCCGACCCCGTGGCGACGCTGCGCCACCGGGTCGACGAGCTGGCCGACGCCGTCGCGACCGGAGACCGCGCGGCCGCGCTCGGCCCGGCGATGCTCGGCGCGGACGGACCGCGCACGTACCTCCTGCTGGGCATGAGCACCGGCGAGCTGCGGCAGGGCGGCGGCATCCCGGGCGCGCTCGTCCTGCTGCGGGTGGACGACGGGCGCGTCGAGGTGGTGCGCCAGGTCGCGGCCTCCGCCGTCGGCCCGTTCCGCTCCCCCGTGCTCCCCCTGTCCGCCGACGACGACGAGGCGTACACGGCCCGGCTCGGCATGTTCGTGCAGGACGTCACGGCCACCCCCGACTTCCCGACGTCCGCCGCACTGGCCGCCGAGATGTGGGCGCGCGCCCAGGGCGAGCAGGTCGACGGCGTCCTGGCCACCGACCCGGTCGCGCTCTCCCAGCTGCTCGCCGAGACGGGCCCCGTGCGGGTGCCGGTGTCGGGCCCCGTCGCCACCGCGCTCGGCCGCGACACCGTGGAGCTGACGGCCGAGAACGCCGTCGACGTGCTGCTGCGGCGCGTCTACGACGTCCTCGACCCCGAGGCGGCCGACCAGTTCTTCGCGGAGGCCGCCGCCGCGGTGCTCGCGCGGTCCATGTCCGACGACGTCCCACCGGCGACGCTGCTCGCCGGCCTGCAGCGCGCGGCCGGGGAGCACCGGGTGCGGGTGTGGTCGGCCGACCCCGCCGAGGAGGCGCGGCTGGAGGGCACGCTGGTCGCCGGGTCGTACGCCGCCGCCCCGCGCGCCGCCGACGCCGTCGGCGTGTTCCTCACCGACCACGTGGCCGGGAAGATGTCGGCGTACCTGGACTCGTCGCTGCACGTCGTCGGCTCGGAGTGCACCGACGCCGGCCGGATGGACACGCTCGAGCTGACGTTGGCCTCGACGGCCCCCGACGACGCCGCCGCGGTGCTGCCGTGGTACGTGGCCGGCGTTCCGGGCGGCACGCACCCGCCGGGCACCCTGAGCCTCGGCGTGACCGTGGCGGGGCCCCGCGACGGGGCGCCGCCGCGCGTCGAACGGGACGGGGCCGCGGTCGGCGGCGAGGCCCGCACCACGCACGGACGCCCCACGCAGTCCGTCACCGTGGTTCTCGCCCCGGGCGAGAGCGCCACGCTGCGGTTCGCCGTGCCGGGCGCGCCGGCGGGCGAGGAGGGTGGCACGCCGCCCGGCCGCCTGGAGGTCTGGTCGACGCCGACGACGACGGCGGGCGGGCTGCTCGACGTCGAGGTGCCGACCTGCGGGTGAAGACGCCTCCTGCCTGCGGTTTCACCCGGGTGAGACGGGGTCGCCGGTCGAGGTGCGCGGCTAGCGTGAGGGCCCCAGGCAGCACCCAGGCAGCACGGAGAGCATCGCCCCCGGAGGAGTCGAGATGGCCCACGCACGCACCGCCGTACGCGCCGCCGCCGGCCTGGCCCTGAGCGGCGCGATCGCGGTCGCCGCCGCACCGGCCCTCGCCGCCACGGTGCCCAGCCCGAGCAGCAGCCCGAGCAGCACCGACTACCCACCGCCCGAGGAGCCGACGCTCACCGCGCAGATCTTCCAGCCGGAGTGCGACGGCGACGTGCCGTACCTCCGGTACGCGGTCACCGCCACGGGCACCGAGAACGACACGGTGACGATCACCTGGCTCAACCCGTCCGGCGACGACGTCGTGCAGGCGGGCCTGCCGATGAGCGGCCGGGTCCTGTGGCCGGGCGCCGTGGTGGACTCGTCGGGCGCGCCGCTCGACTGGCCCGGCTGGCGCCTCGAGAACGGCGTCTGGGTGGAGGGCGACGAGTTCGACTGGGTGCGCCCGTCCGTGGACGTGAAGCTCGAGGTGAACCCCGAGCTCACCATGACCGCCGCCTACCCGCCGTCGTCCCCGAGCTGCGCGACCAACCCGCCCGGCACCGTGCCGCCCGACGAGCCGGGCGAACCCGGTGACCCGACGCCCGGCACGACCGTCCCCGCCGCCGTGCCCGCGGACGGGGCTCCCCCCGCGGCCGCACCGCCCGCGTCGGGCTTCCTGCCGCAGACGGGCGCGGGCGTCGCCGGGCTGGTCGCCGCGGCCGCGGCGCTCGTGGCCGCGGGCGGCCTCGCCGTCGGCCTCGCGCGCCGGCGTCGCACCGACCACTGACACGGCTGTGAGGCCGGGTCAGGCCGGCGTCACGACGCGGGCCGCAGCGCGACGACCGTGAGCTCGGCGCGCGAGCTCACGCCGACCTTCCGGAAGACGCGCCCCAGGTGCACCTCGACGGTGCGCACGGACACGCACAGCCGGTCGGCCACCTGCTTGTTCGCCAGGCCGTCCGCGACGAGGCGCGCGACGTCGAGCTCCCGCGCCGTGAGCACGTCCGCCCAGCGCGCCCACACGTCCGCGAGCCCGTCCCGGCCGCCCCGGCAGGTGCGCACCGCGCTCACCACGAGCGACGGCACGGTGGCCGGGCGCGGGTACCCGAGGTCGCGACAGACGGCGACGGCCGCGGGGACCGGGTCCGGGCCGACGGCACGCAGCCCGGCGGCGAGGGTGTCCGAGCCGCCGGTGCGGCGCGCCACCTCGGCCGCGAGCCCGCCGACGACGTGCGACACCGGCAGGCGCGCCGCGGCGTCGTCGAGCACCCGGGCGGCCTGCTCGGCGTCGCCGCCGCGCAGGAGGACGAGCGCCTGCACCACCCGCAGGTGCGCCTCCGCCAGCGGTGAGAGCCCGTCCGCCCCTACCCAGGCGACGGTCTCCCGGTACGGCGCGGCGGTGACGACGGCCCGGGCCAGCACCTCGTCGGCCTCCCGGGGGTAGCGGTCGAGGCGGCCCAGCGCCTCGACCACGGCGGCCAGGGCGGCGCGGTCCGCCGGGGACACCGTGGCGCGCGCGACCGGCACGACGAGGCGCGCGAGCCGGACGCCCGGCGGGTCCTCGTCGTCGGGCGGCAGCGGCCCGGCCGCACCTGGGCCGGGGGACGGTGCCCCCGACCCGGCCCCGGGCCGGTCCAGGTGCCGGGCGTCGACCAGCGCGAGCACCGCGTCACGGGCTCGCTCGGCATCGTCCTGGACCGTCGCGACGCCGGTGCTCGCCACCCGCTCGAGCCATCCGGCGGCGTCGTGCAGGTGCCCCCCGAGCAGCGCGGCGCGCCCCGCGACGAGGAACGCCCTCGCCCGCACGTCGCCGGTGCCGTGGCTGGCCGCCTCCCGCGCGACCGCGTGCGCCGCGACCGCGCACCCCTGACCCAGCCGCTGCCGGGCGAGGCGAACCAGGCCGTCGGCCAGGGCCGGGTCGCCGGCGAGCGTGGCGAGCGCGGCGTGCCACCGCGCCGCCCCGGGCTCCCCCGCGCGCTCCAGCTCGGTCGCCAGCGCGGCGTGCACGGCCGTGCGCTCGGTGAGGTCGGCGTCCTCGTGCACGACGGCGCGCAGCCGCGGGTCCGCGACCCGGAACCGGCCGTCGGCGAGCTGGAGGTGCCCGGCCAGCGGCGGCGCGAGCAGTCGCTCGACGGAAGCGCCGGTCGCGCCGAGCAGGACGTCGACGCGGTCCAGGACGAGCACCCCGGCGGCCAGGAGCACGCGCCGGTCCTCGGGGTCGAGCGCGCCGGCGGTCCCGTCCAGGGCCGCCGCCCGCACCGCGGCCGTCACGGGGAGCGGGTCGGGCAGCGCGGCGACGCCGGCGAGCTGGTGGGGGGTGAGCAGCCCGAGCGTCTGGGCGAGGGCCTCGGGGTCGGCGCCCACGAGCTCCGAGACCCGTCGCACGACCTGCGGCGCGACCGGTCGCGCACGGACCCCCGGCGGGGACTGCCAGGGCGCGGCGCTGTCGCGGATCGAGGTCATCGTCGGCCTCCCGTCTCGTGCCGGGCCTCGGTGCTCGGCGGCACCACTCTGCCGCATCAGCCCGAAAATTGCGCGAAGACGCAGGTCAGCGATTTGTCAGGTCTCCACCAATATCGTCACGGGGCCGTCGTTCACGAGCTCGACGGACATGTCCGCCCCGAACCTCCCGGTGGCCACCTCGAGCCCCCGCGCCCGCAGGTCTGCCACGACCTCGTCCACCAGCGGCTCCGCCACCGGGCCGGGCGCGGCCGCGTTCCAGGTGGGCCGGCGACCCTTGCGTGCGTCCCCGTACAGCGTGAACTGGCTGACCACCAGCACCGGGGCGCCCGCGTCGGTCACCGAGCGCTCGTCGCGCAGGATGCGCAGCTCCGCGATCTTGCGGGCGACGGTCGCCACCTCGGCGGGGCCGTCGGCGTGCGTCACGCCGACGAGCGCGAGCAGGCCGGGCCGGTCGATCGCCCCCACCACCTCGCCGTCGACCGTGACGGACGCGCTCGACACGCGCTGCAGCACGGCCCTCATGCGACGTCCGCCGCGAAGGCCGGGCGCACCGCGCCGACCGGCGCCCCGCCACCCAGCACGGGCGTGACGCCGACGGCGTCCAGCGCGGCGGCGTCCGCGCCCGCGACGTCGGCCGCCCCCGCCGCGCGCATCGCCGCGGCGAGGATCGCCGGGCGGGGCCGGTCGCCGCCGTCGAGGATCTTGAACGCCACCGCCGACCCGTCGGGCAGGCCCGCCGCGCACACGCCGTCGGCGCCGATCTTGGCGATCGACCCGGGCACCGCGGTCATGACGAGCGTGTCCTCGCGGCCACGCCCCGCCACCATCTCCGGGTGGCCGGCCATCGCGCGCGCGACGCGGCCGCCCTCGTCGGTGGTGCCGGCGGCGCCGACGGACGCCAGCCGCCCGAACGACCGCGCCAGGCCGAGCACGGTGGTGGAGAACAGCGGCGCGCCGCAGCCGTCCACGGTGACGTGCGGGTCCGCGTCGCCCGTCAGCTCGACGACGGCGTCGCGCACCGCGCGCTGGAGCGGGTGGTCGAGGTCGAGGTAGGACGCGGTGTCCCAGCCGGCCGCGACGCAGGTCGCGAGCATCGCGGCGTGCTTGCCCGAGCAGTTCTGCGCGACCCGTTCCGGCCCGTGGCCGGCCTCCTGCCAGGCGAGCGCCTCGGCGCGGCCGAGCGGCAGGTCGGGCGTGTTGCGCAGGACGGACTCGTCCAGCCCCGCGCCGGCGAGGATCTCGCGGACCCCGGCCAGGTGCTCGGGGGCGCCGCTGTGGCTGGCGGCCCCGAGCGCCAGGAGCCGGCCCGGCAGGTCGAGGCCGGAGCGCAGCATGGCCACGGCCTGGAGCGGCTTCACCGACGAGCGCGGCCAGATCGTCGTCGTCGGGTCGCCCAGGGCGAGCCGCACCCCGCCGTCGGGCCCCAGCACCACGAGGTGCCCCAGGTGCACCGACTCCACGAGGTCGCCGCGCACCACCTCGGCCAGCGGGGCCGCGCCGCGCACCACGGGCGCGACGGGCGCGGGCGAGCCCGTCGTCGTCACCTCGCCCACGTCACCAGCCGCCCGTCGGGCCCTGCGGGCGACGCCCCCCGCCGGTGCCGTACGGCTGGATCCGCGGGCGCACGTCCACCCAGTAGATGATCGCGGGCGTCACGGCGATGACGTTGAAGAACGACCCGGCGGTCATGAGCATCGGCGGCAGCCCGAAGAGCCCGATGAGGGCCGCGATGCCGAGGATGATCAGCCAGATGTTCTTCTTCAGCTTCCCCTCGGACACGTAGGCGTTCGCGGGCCGGCGGGCGGCGTCGAGGAACGCGACGAGCTGCACGACGAACACCACGACCGCGAGCACGACGAGCAGGATGTACTGGAAGGATCCGAAGGCGGCGGAGATCACCCGCCGAGCCTACGGGAGCACGCGGAGCCTGCGGGAGCGCGCGGCGCCCGCGACGTGCTCGTCCCACGCGGCGACGACGCTGTCCTCGTGCGCGACGGCGAGCGCGCTGGCCACGTGCAGGGCGTCGGCGCCGCGCAGCGGCACGGGGCACGACGCGACCAGCTCGGCGGCGCGCTCGGAGACCTCGGGCGTCACCTCGAGGGTGTGCAGCCCGGCGCTCAGCTCGTCCCAGATCGCGGTGCCGCGACGGCGCGCGAGCGGGTCGAGCACCCCGGCCCGCTCCCCGGCCGCGAGCGCCGCCCGCACCTCGGCGTCGGCGATCCGCGACGAGACGACGACGTCGGCGCGGTTCCACAGCGCGCTCGCGAGCGCCGAGCCGGGCTCGCGCACGCACAGCTTCACCAGCGCGCTCGCGTCGAAGTAGACGAGGGCCATCGTGCTCCGTTCTTCGTTCCGCGGGTCGGGCTGCCGAGACCGTCGTCAGCGGCGGATGCGCCGCACCAGGTCGGACATGCGCGACGCCGGCCGCGCGGCGGGGCGCGGGGCGGACCGGGCGGCCGCCGCGTCGTCGTCGGGCACGGCGTGCACCGGCCGCTCGGTGGCGGCGGGCGTGAGCAGGCCGTCGCGCACCAGCCCGGCGACGAGGTCCGCCGTCTGCACCCCCGACAGGCGGGCGACCGGCACCCCCCGCTCGGTGATGACGACCTCCTCGCCCGCCCGCGCCTTCTCGATCCACGACTTGAGCTCGGCGCGCAGCGCGCTGACGGAGACCTCCATGACCGACGACCGTACCGTCCGCAGCCCGGTGCCGAACAGCAGCTCTGCCGAGGTGGTCCGAGAAGCGCCGAGGTAGTTCGTGACACAGTGTGAAGTAAAAACACGGCCGGGGGCGGGCTACCACGGCGCGTACGGGGCCACCACGGGGGCAGATGGCGCGG
>NZ_JBHTVC010000051.1:0-14606 GCF_042793275.1 Isoptericola sp. NPDC056578 | reverse complement strand
GCCGGCCGGTGGGGGCCCTCCCCGCGCCGGGTTTTTTGGTCACACGGTCCCCCCAACTACCTCGGCAGGGCTCGGGCTACCTCGGCGCTTCCGGGGCCACCTCGGCGTCAGATGGCGCGGCGGTAGGCGCGGAACGCCGACGAAGCGAGCGCGCCCAGCAGGGCGACGGCGGCGGCGAGCAGCCCCAGGTGCAGCCACACCGTGCCGGGGTCGGCGAAGCCCTGGAGGGCGTCGCGGGCCACGACGACCGCCCAGTCGAACGGGTTGTACCGCGCGGCGGTGGCGATCCAGTCCGGCGCGAGGGCCGGGTCCATCACCGCCGACGAGAGGAACATCAGCGGGATCGTGAGCAGCTGCGAGACGCCGATGAGCGCCTCCTGCTGCCGCGTGAGCAGCGCGACGGCGCCCGACAGCGCGGCGAACAGGCAGCTCAGCAGCGCCACGGCGACCAGCATGACCAGGATGCCGGCCCCGCCGCCGGGGAACCGCGCCCCGCCGAGCCACGCGACGCCCACGACCACCAGCGCCTGCGCGCATCCGAGCAGCGCGTACCAGGCCATCGAGGCGGCCAGCAGCGCGCCGCGGCTGGTCGGGGAGGCGAGGAAGCGATCCATCACGCCGCGGTCCATGTCCTGCACGAACGTCGTGCCCGCCCAGGCCGCGCCGCCCATCGCCGTCATCATGACGACGCCGGGAGTGAGGTACTCGAGGTAGGTCACGTCGGCGCCGCCCGCGAAGCCGGGGATCTCGATGACGGACCGGAACAGCTGCCCGAACAGCAGCAGCCAGATCATCGGCTGCAGCAGGTTCATCACCATGAACACGGGGATGCGCACGCCCTGCCGGGCCTGCCGGCCGGTGAGGAGCGCGGCCTGCGTCAGGGCGCTCATGCCGCCACCCCCTCGACCCCGGCGCCCGCCGTCGAGCGGTGGGCCGCCTCCAGGCTGCGGCCGGTGTGCCGCAGATAGACGTCGTCGAGCGTGGGCCGGGACAGCCCGGCCGCCCGCACGCCCAGGCCCGCGGCGTCGAGCGCCGCGAGCAGCGCCGGGAGCGCGGTGGCCCCCGCGTCGGCGCGCGCCCGCAGCGCGCGCCCCTCCGCGGCGACGTCGACGACGCCGGGCACGCGCGCGGCCACCGGTGCGGCCGCCGCCGCGGCGGCCTCGTCGTCGAGCTCGACGGTGACGCCGTCGCCGCGCAGCTCGTCCTTCAGCGCGTCGGGGGTGCCCGCAGTGACGACCCGGCCCGCGTCCACGATGACCACCTGGTCGGCGAGACGGTCGGCCTCGTCGAGGTAGTGCGTGGTGAGCAGGATCGTCATGCCGTCGCCGGCCGCCATGCGCTCGATCTCGGCCCACATCGCGGCGCGCGCCTCGGGGTCGAGGCCGGTGGTGGGCTCGTCGAGGAACAGCACCTGCGGCCGGTGCACCAGGCCGACGGCGACGTCGAGCTTGCGCGCCATCCCGCCGGACCAGGTCTTCACCAGGCGGTCGGCGGCGTGCGCGACGCCGAAGCGCTCGAGCAGCTCGTCCGCCCGCGCCCGGGAGTCGCGGGCGCCGAGCCCCTGCAGCCGCCCGGCGAGCACGAGGTTCTCGCGCCCGGTGCCCATGGGGTCGGTCACGGGGCGCTGCGCCACGTAGCCGATGGCGCGCCGGACGGCGGCCGGGTCGCGCACCACGTCGTGGCCCGCGACGCGGGCGGTGCCCGCGTCGGGCCGCGACAGCGTCGCGAGGATCTTCACGGTGGTGGACTTGCCGGCGCCGTTGGGGCCGAGGAGGCCGAGCACGCTGCGCGGCGCGGCGGACAGGTCGAGGCCGTCGAGCGCGCGCACAGGGCGTGCGCCGCGACCGGAGCGGTAGGTCTTGGTCAGGCCGGCGACGTCGATGGCGACGTCGGGCGAGGTCGGTCGTGCGGACATGTCTCCTCCTTGCTGGGTGGACCAGCGGTCGGAGGGTCCGGCGCACGCCCTAGGGTGGGAGTGCGTCTCGTGGTGCGGTCGTGCACCGGACCCGAGCCACCGGTCCCGGGCGATGGCAGTCGCCCGGGACCGTTCTTGTCACTGCTCGTGCTGCTCGCCCGTCGACCTGAAGAGCATCCGGGCGAGGACGAGCATCATCACCGCGAGGGCGACGACGAAGGTCAGCCAGGACCAGGCCCAGCCGACGGTGAGGCCGAGGACGACGAACACGGCGAACGCCGTCAGCCAGATGACGAGCGTGTAGACGCCGAACCGCGCGGCGGCGGCCGGGTCCCGCTCGAAGCGGTCGAAGTCGTGGCCGGTCGCGTGGGCACGCGCGACGTCCCGCACCCACGCCTTCTTCCGGTTGGTCTGCGTGACGCCGAGCATCGTGAACAGCACGCCGCCCACGACGAGCAACGCCGCCGCGACGACGTACACCCACGCCTCGAACTCGCCGAGCAGGGTGAGCCCGGCGAGGAGCAGGCCGAAGACGGCGAGGCCCGTGGCCAGGTAGTAGCCGCCGGCGCGTCGCGACGGCACCGGGTGGTTCGTCGTCGTCTCCTGCGAGAGGGACGACCCGACCACGAAGCCGGCGGCGCTGGACGCGGTGAGCAGGAGGGCGGCGACGACGAGGCCCGGCAGGGCGAGGACGTCGAGGGCCGCCAGCACGCAGAGGGCGACCAGGGCCACGAGCACCAGCGACGCGAGCACGACGCCCAGCACGAACCGGGGCTTCGGACGCACGCGCTGCTGCTGGGCGACGGCGAACGCCTCCTGCAGCGGGGTGCGAGGCGTGCCGCCGGTCTGGGCCGCGACGTCCGCCTGCGCGTCGGCGACGATCGCGCGGACGTCGCCGAGCTCGTCGAAGGCACGGCGGGCGGCGGCGTCGGGCGACGCTCCCTCGGCCTGCAGCTCGGCGGCCCGGGCCTCGAGGTTCGCCCGGATCTCCTCCTTGAGGTCCTGGACCTCGGGGGACGGCTCGACGCCCGCGAACGCGTCGTCGAGGAGGCGGTGGACGGTGGTCATCGGGAGGAGTCCTTGTCTGTGCTCGAGTCCGCGCGCGGGTCCGTGCGCAGGAGGGAGTCGATGACGTCGCGGGTGGCGACCCAAGCGGCGACGTTGCGCCGGTAGACGGCGCGGCCGGCGTCCGTGATCCGGTAGTACTTGCGGCGCCCGCCCTGGGACTCGTCGCCCCAGTAGGCCTCGACCAGGCCGTCCTTGGTGAGACGGCGGTACGTCGCGTAGAGCGTGGCCTCCTTGATCTCGTGCGCCCCGCCCGTGGCGTCGCGGATCGTCTTGTAGATCTCGAAGCCGTAGCGGTCCCCGCGACGCAGCGTCGCGAGCACGATCGTGTCGGTGTGGCCACGCAGCAGGTCGGCGGAGAACGCGTCGTCCGCCGTCGAAGGTTCAGCTCGCTGCATCACGACAAGTACTGTATCTCATCAACTACTCGACGACAACAGGTGCTGCACGTGCACCACATCGTGCCGAGACGGTTCACCGCGCCCTCCGCCGAAGTCCGTGCGAGCCTGCCAAGCGGGACACCTGCTCATCGCGCGGACGCCGTCGTCCGCCCGACAGGAAGGGCACGCGATGGCCGCCGCACCGAGCGCACCACCCGCCGAGCCGGAGGCCCTGCCGCAGCGCAGGGTGCTGGCCGTCTTCGGCGGGCTCATGCTCGCGATGCTGCTCGCGGCGCTCGATCAGACGATCGTCGCGACCGCGCTGCCCACGATCGTCTCCGACCTCGGCGGCGCGGAGCACCTGTCCTGGGTCGTGACGGCGTACATGCTCGCGAGCACGGCCACCACGGTGCTGTGGGGCAAGCTCGGCGACCTCTACGGGCGCAAGGCCCTGTTCATCGCCTGCATCGTCATCTTCCTCGTCGGGTCGATCCTCTCCGGCACGTCCCAGACGATGGGCCAGCTCATCGCGTGGCGCGCCGTGCAGGGCGTGGGCGGCGGCGGGCTGATGGTGCTGTCGCAGGCGATCATCGGCGACGTCGTCCCCCCGCGGGAGCGCGGCAAGTACCAGGGCTTCTTCGGCGCCGTGTTCGGCGTCTCGTCCGTCGCCGGCCCCCTGCTCGGCGGCTTCTTCGTGGACAACCTCGACTGGCGCTGGGTCTTCTACATCAACATCCCCATCGGGATCGTCGCGCTGCTCGTCGTCGCGTCCGTGCTGCCGCACATCGAGGCCGGCAAGAAGCCCCGCATCGACTACGCCGGCATCATCCTGCTGGGCCTGATCTCCACGTCCGTCGTGCTGGTCACCAGCCTGGGCGGCACCACGTGGGAGTGGGCGTCCTGGCCGGTCTACGGGATGGTCGCGCTCGCCGTCGCGTCGCTGGTCGCGTTCGTCGTCGTCGAGCAGCGCGCCCCCGAGCCCGTGCTCCCCCTGCACCTGTTCCGCAGCAAGGTGTTCTCCGTGTCCGCGGTGGTCGGGTTCGTCGTCGGCTTCGCCATGTTCGGCGCGATCACCTACCTGCCGCTGTACCTGCAGACGGTCAAGGGGTCCACGCCCACCGAGTCCGGCCTCGAGATGACGCCGATGATGCTCGGCATGCTGCTCACGTCCATCGGGTCGGGACAGCTCATCTCCCGCACCGGGCGGTACAAGGTCTACCCGATCGTCGGCACCGCGATCACGGCGGGCGGGCTCTTCCTGCTCTCCCTCATGGGCCGCGACACCACCACGCTCCAGGCCGGGCTGAGCATGTTCGTCCTCGGCGCCGGGCTGGGCATGGTCACGCAGGTGCTCGTGATCGCCGTGCAGAACGCGGTCAGCTACAAGGACCTCGGCACCGCGACCTCCGGCGCCACGTACTTCCGCACCATCGGGTCGTCGGTCGGGGTCGCGGTCTTCGGCACGATCTTCGCGAACCGGCTCACCGACGCGCTCGTCACCGGTGTCCCGGCGACGGCGGAGGGCCCGTGCGGGCCCGGGGCGCTGGCCGCGTCCACCCAGAACCTCGCGCAGTGCCCGCCCGAGGTGCAGGACTGGTTCCTGGACGCGTACGCGGGCGCCCTGCACGTCGTCTTCCTGTGGGCGGTGCCGATCGCCGTGCTCGCCTTCGCTCTCACGTGGCTGCTGCCGGAGGTCGAGCTGCGCACCGCGACGCGCGGCGACGCCGCCACCACCGCCGGGCAGGCGGCCGGCGAGTCGTTCGCGCTCGGCTCCGCCCGGACGTCCCTCGACGAGCTGCGCCTCATCCTGTGGCGCCGCGTCGGCAAGCTGGACCCGCTCAAGGTGTACGAGACGATCGCGCGCGACGACGACCTCACCGCCGAGGAGGCGTGGATGGTCACGCGCGTCTCCCTCAAGCGGAAGCGGTCCGTGCAGCTCATGGCCGAGCGCACGGAGGTGTCGCCCGAGACGGTGCGGCGCATCGCCCGGGCGCTGGCGGCGCGCGGACTCGTCGAGGTGGACGGCGACGCCGTCCTCGCCACCCGCGACGGCGACGTCGTCGCCGAGTCGATCCGCGAGGCCGAGCGGCAGCGGCTGCGTCGGTACGTCGCCGAGTGGCCCGGCGGGGACGAGCCCGAGGTCGACCAGCTCGTGGAGCAGCTCACCCACCAGCTCCTCGCCGACGACACGGACGTCGTCGAGCACCGCTGACCGACCGCCCGCGGACCGTCACATCTCCGGGAGGGCGTCCCGGGCCTCCTCGGGCGGCAGGCCCGCCGCCTCGAGCAGGTCCACGACGGGCGAGCGCAGCAGCAGCACCAGGGACTGCACCTGCCAGTGCCCCTCGCCCACGGTGCGCGGGTCGACGTCGCGCGCGACGTCGAGCAGCGCGTCGCGCGCCTGGCCCAGGCCCGTGCCCGAGCCGAGGGCGGCGGCGAGCAGCCGCACGCCGTGCGCGAGGCGCACGACCAGGTCCGCGACCGGGTCGGCGGTCGGGTCGACCTCCGGCGGCGGGGGGAGCCCGCCCGCCAGCGGCGCCGCCGTCACCCGGTGGCTCCCCTCGTCCCCCAGCTGCCCCAGCGAGCGGAGCGTCGCCGGGGCGCGCCGGGCGAGCACGCGCACGCTGCGCATGGCCCGGTCGACCAGCACCGCCTGGCCGGTGAGGCGCGTGATCTCCGCCCGGAGCACGCGGTTGACGCTCACCCGGGCGATCTCGTCCGACTTGGTCGCGACGTCGTGCCACTCCTCGAGCGACTTCTCGGCGGCCCGACCGCGCACCAGCGCCGCGGCGAGCTCGTCGGGGTCGCCGTCGCGCAGGCCGAGCGCCACGGACTCCAGCGTGAGGGCCAGCTCGCGGGTCGCGCTCTGCGCCAGGTCGCGGATGCGCCGCCGCGGGTCGCCGGGCGTGAGGAGCGCGACGAGCAGCGCCACGCCGCCCCCGACCAGGGCATCCGTCCAGCGGCCGAACGCGCCGTTGGTCGCCACGGAGGCCGGCAGGCCCACGACGACGCCCGCCTGGACGCCCGCCTGGATGGTCACCAGCGGGCCGCGGTCGACGAACCGGGCGATGAGGGCCGAGATCCCCATCACCAGCGCGATCTGCCACCAGCCGGACCCGATGAGGTGGACCATGACGTCGCCCAGCGCGACGCCGAGCGCCACGCCTGCCGCGACCTCGGCCACCTTGCGCAGCTCGCGGTCGAAGCTGAACCCGAGGCACACCCACGCCGCGATGGCGGCGAAGAACGGCTGCGTGTGCCCCAGCACGACGGTCGCGATCCCGTACGCGACGCCCGCGGCCAGCGCCGCCTGGACGATGGGCCAGAACGCGACGCGCACCCGCGAGATGCCCTGCCGCAGCCGGATGCGCCGGGGCAGGGTCCGCAGGGCCGCGCGCGCGGCGGCGCCCGCGCGCCGCGACATGTCGCCCGCGGGACGGGCCGCCGGCTCGTCGCTCACGGGCGCCCGCTCACAGCAGGCCCCTCACAGCAGGCTCTGCGGGGCGTCGGGCCCGCGCGGGGTGAGGCCGCGCGTCAGCGGCCCGTGCGCCTCGGGCCGGTCGGCCGAGACGCCGTCGCCCGGCACCACGACCTCCTGCGCGGCCGCGACCTGCAGCTCCTGCCCGCCGACGTCGCCCACCACGGTGAGCTCGGCGTCCTCGGGGGCGGACCGCTTGATCACGGCGAGGGCGACCGGGCCGAGCTCGTGGTGCCGCGCCACCGTGGTCACGGTGCCGACGGCACGCCCCTCCGGCCCGCCCACGAAGACCTCCGCGCCCGCCTCGGGCACCACGTGCTGGGAGCCGTCCAGGTGCAGCAGCACCAGCCGCCGCGGCGGGCGGCCCAGATTGTGCACGCGCGCGATCGTCTCCTGACCGCGGTAGCAGCCCTTGTGCAGGTGGACGGCGGTGCGCAGCCAGTCGAGCTCGTGCGGCACGCTGCGGTGGTCGACCTCGTGCGCCAGCCGCGGGCGCCACGCCTCGACGCGCAGCGCCTCGGTGGCCCACGTTCCGGCCAGGCGCCATCCGGCGGCCTCACGCTCGGCGACGGCGGCCTCCAGGTCGGCGCGCGGCACGAGGACGAGCCGCCACGGACGGTCGAGGCCCGGGTGCTCCGTCTCGGGCGGGCCGTACCTGGTGCCGCCCTGGGCGACGCGCGGCCAGGTGTCCCACCAGGTCACGGGCTCGCCCTCGACGCCCTCGGCGGCGACCGGCTCCCCCAGCGCCGCGTACTCGGCGGAGAGGTCGTCGATCTCGACCCGCATCATGAACTTCATGCGCTCGAGCCAGGCGGCCAGCGGCGCGGCGTGGTCGCCCTCGGTGACCAGCCAGGTGGCCTCGCCGTCGTCGACGACGCCCGCGGCGTGCTCGACGTGGCCCTGCGGGGACAGCACGAACAGCTCGGTGGAGGTGCGCGGCGCGAGACCCTGCACGTCCTGCGACGTGATCGAGTGCAGCCACGACAGGCGGTCGGGGCCGGCGACGCGCACGACGCCCAGGTGCGACTGGTCGACCACGGCCCCGCCGCGGGCGAGCGCACGCTGCTCGGCGACCGGGTCGCCGTAGTGCCAGGCCACGCCCTCGTCGGCACCCGTGGCAGCCACGGCGCCCTGTCGGGCCAGGAGCGGCGAGTCCATCGGACGCCCTCTCAGTCGTTCTCGACGCGGTCGAGCTGGGCGGAGGCGTACGAGCCGAGCGGGTGCCCGAACGCGGCGAGCTCCTCGACCCACATCAGGCGCCCCTCGACCAGGCCGTACAGGCGCTTCGCCGCGGTGACCTCCGCGGCGGTCGAGGTGCGGGCCACGAAGTCCGTGGCGAGGTCGATGCGGCCGTTGCCCGCCACGCCGAGGAACAGGGAGAGCCGGCCCGACGCGTCGGTGACGAGCACCTCGAGCGCGTGCCGGTCGTCCTCCAGCCCCTCCGGGCGGTCGGTCGACACGCGCCAGTAGCCGGTCTCCGTCGACCAGACCGTGTCGGGCTCGTCGTCGCCCGGCGTGCCCTCGCCGTCGGCCGCCGCCGCGGAGCGCACGCGCAGCGTGGACTCGAAGCGCAGGTAGGGCCCGCCGTCGTGGTCGAAGACGAGGTCGTGCACGAACGGCGTCTCGTCGATGCCGGTGTACTCGATCACGCCCTCGCCCTGCCAGCGGCCCACGAGCCACGCGAGCGGGTAGACCTCGGGCGCGAGGCCCTCGGGGAAGGCGAAGGGCATCAGCGCTGGCCCTGGAACAGCTTGTAGACGACGTAGCCGGCGAACCAGAGGATCGTGACCGACACGACGACCAGCAGACCGGTGAACACTGCCTCGAGAGCGTGGATCGACATGCCGCGATCCTACCCAGCCGTCCCGGCATCGGTCAGCGTGAGTAAGGTCGCCGCCCATGAGCACCCCCACCGCTGCGACGCCCGCGCGCTCGCTCGTGATCAAGACCACGTCGGGGACGGACCGGCCGGAGGCCGCCAACCAGGCGCTCACCGTCGCGGCCGCGGCCGTCGCCGCCGGCGCGGAGGTGAGCCTGTGGCTCACCGGGGAGGCGGCGTGGTTCGCCGTCCCCGGCCGGGTCGCGGAGCTCTCGCTCGAGCACGCCGCGCCCGCCGGCGACCTGCTCGACGCCGTCCTCGCCGCCGGCTCGGTCACCCTCTGCACGCAGTGCGCCGCCCGCCGCGGCCTCGGGCCCGACGACGTCCTGCCCGGCGTGCGCATCGCCGGGGCCGCCGTGTTCGCCGAGGAGGTGCTGCGCCCGGGCGCCCAGGCGCTCGTCTACTGACGCCGCGCACCCGGTGTGAGGCACACCACCCGGTCGCCGGACGCACTCCCGCCGGGCACCCCCCGTGCCGTAGATTGAACGTTGAAGCATCCAGTGACGCCCTGCCGTCGAGCCGGCCGGCGGGCGCACGTGCCCCAGAGGCCCGCCCCGCACGGCGCCGGCCGACGTCGCGACCACGGAGAACCATCCATGACCTCGTCCACCAGGACCTGGAACGACCTCGTCATCCCCGCCGCCGGCGACTACGTGCTCGACAAGGAGCACCGGCGGCTCGGCTTCCTCGCGATGCACATGATGGTGAGCCCGGTGCGCGGCGAGTTCTCGTCGGGGAGCGCGACCATCCGCGTGGCCGAGGACCCGTTGCAGTCGTCGGTGACCGCGACGCTGGATGCCGCGACCATCAGCACCCACCTGCCGGACCGCGACGCGCACCTGCGCAGCCCCGACTTCCTCGACGTGGAGAACTTCCCGACGATCGAGTTCCGCAGCACGGGCATCGAGTGGCGCACCGAGGTCGACCCGATCTTCTCGTGGGCCCGCCTCAAGGGCCGCACGCCGGGTCGCGCCGACACCGCCCCCAGCACGCTGAAGACGTCCGCGAAGTTCGTGCTCCACGGCAACCTGACGATCCGCGGCATCGCCCACCCCATCGCGCTCGACGCCGAGTTCGGCGGGGCCGGCCGGGACCCGTACGGCCGCGACATCTTCGGTTTCAGCGCGGCGGCCGACTTCGAGCGCGAGAAGTACGGGCTGGTGTGGAACGTCCCGCTCGAGGCCGGCGGCGTGCTCGTGAGCAAGAAGGTGCGCATCGAGCTGGCCGGCGAGGCGATCAACCTGGCGGGCGTGGTCGAGCGCCCGGCGTGACGCCCGCCCCGGGCCCGCCGCCGCGAGGCGGCGACGCTGCTCAGGCGACGACGAGCCGCCCCACGACGAACACCAGGATGCCGCTCACGGCGACCGGCGCCGTGACCGCGGCCAGCACCGCCCGGCGCCCCGTCAGCGCAGGCTGACGCTCGAACAGCAGGCGCAGCACCGCGACCACCAGGCCGGTCACGGCACCCGCCACCAGGCCGCTCACCGGGTCGATCGCCGGCAGGAGCGTCGCCACCCCGCCCGCGGCGACGGCGCCCAGCGCCACCCCCACGAGCGAGCCCGCCCAGCCGCGCGCGACCGGCGTCGCCGACACCGCCGCGGCGACCGCGAGGCCGAGCGCGCTCACGACCACGAGCGCCGCGCCCGCCTCCGAGCGACCCGCGGCCACCCAGCCGGAGCAGCACACCGCGACCACGGCGCCGGTCACCGTGCCGCTCACGGACTCCACGAGCCGGGGCCGCCCGCCGCGGCGCAGCATCTCCGCGACGAACGCCAGCACCAGCGCCATCGCGAGCACCAGCGGCACGTTGCGCAGCACCGGCTCGCCCTGGGTGGCCCACGCCACGGCGACCGCGCCGAGCCCGGCGACCGCCACGACGACCGTCGTCCCGCCCTGGGCCGGCAGCCGCAGCAACGGGCCCCAGCCGGCCGCGAGGAGCAGCACGAGCCCCCCGGCCACCGCCGTCAGGGGCAGGATCCCGTAGTCGTCGAGGGCGGCGGCCGCCGCGACGACGGCGGAGAGGACGGCCGTCCAGACGGCGCGGGTGGTCACGGTCACGACGACGAGTGTCGCAGACGGCGGGCGGCGTCCCCGCCGTCCACGACCCGGGGCCACGAGCCGTGCCGCGACCCGTCCGCGACCCACCGCCGCCACGCCGCGGCCACGCCCGTCACAGTCCGGTCGCCGATCGGAAACGCGCCCGCAACACGGTTCGGGGCACACTGCGGGAACCGGTCACACGACCGGGACGGGTGCGGTGTGATCCACGCCGCACCGCGGTACGTTGGCGGACGCACCTGTCGGACGCTGTCGAACGGACCGTCCGACGACCGGGAGGAGGTGCCGGTGGCCGAGCTGCTGATCCTCACGCCCGCGTCCGGCGGGTCGGTCGAGGTGCTGCCCGCCCTGGGCCTGCTGAACCACCGGATCCGGGTGCTGCCCATGGAGCCGTCCGCCCTGGTGGACGCCCCGGACTCCGACGTCGTGCTGCTCGACGCGCGTCGTGACCTCGTCGCCGCCCGCA
Source organism: Isoptericola sp. NPDC056578 (assembly GCF_042793275.1). NCBI lineage: Bacteria > Bacillati > Actinomycetota > Actinomycetes > Micrococcales > Promicromonosporaceae > Isoptericola > Isoptericola sp. NPDC056578. The sequence continues at coordinate 3,365 of NZ_JBHTVC010000051.1, read as the reverse complement.
CCACGTGCCGGCTCCTGCACGCCACCGGCCTCACCGTGCCGCTCGTGCTCGTGCTCACGGAGGGCGGGCTCACCGTCGTCACGCACGAGTGGGGTGCCGACGACCTGCTGCTCGAGGCCGCCTCGCCCGCCGAGGTGGAGGCGCGCCTGCGCCTCGTGATCGAGCGGTCCGAGCGCGGCCCCGTCGACGACAGCCCCCAGGAGATCGCCGCCGGCGACCTCGCGATCGATGCCGGCGGCTACACCGCGAGGCTGCGCGGCCGCCCCATCGACCTCACGTACAAGGAGTTCGAGCTCCTCAAGTACCTGGTGCAGCACCCGGGCCGCGTGTTCACGCGGGCGCAGCTGCTGCAGGAGGTCTGGGGCTACGACTACTACGGCGGCACCCGCACCGTGGACGTGCACGTGCGGCGCCTGCGCGCCAAGCTCGGCCCCGAGCACGAGCAGCTCATCGGCACCGTCCGCAACGTCGGCTACCGGTTCGACCCGCCCAAGGAACCCCGGCCGGTGGAGGGCGCCGACGCGGACGACGCTACGACGTCGGACGGCACGGGCGCGACCGGGCGGGCGGCCCCCACCCGCTGAACCCGCGCGCCCGCACGGGCCCCGGCGCACCGCACCAGGTAGGTTCGACCGGTGACCGCGATGTCGGACTCCAGCGACTTCTCCAGCGCCCTGGTCGACGGACCCTGGCGGCACGAGCTCGTGCCCGCGAACGGCGCCCGCTTCCATGTCGCGCTCGCCGGGCCCGACCGGACGAACGGCGGCCGCAGCCCGCTCGTCGTGCTGCTGCACGGCTTCCCGCAGTTCTGGTGGGCGTGGCGGCACCAGATGGAGCAGCTCGCCGACGCCGGGTACCGGGTGGCGGCGATGGACCTGCGGGGCGTGGGCGCCTCCGACAAGCCCCCGTCCGGGTACGACGTCCCCACCGGCACGCAGGACGTGGCGGGCGTGGTGCGCTCCCTCGGCCACGACCGGGCCGTCGTCGTCGGGCACGGCACGGGTGGTGTCACCGCGTGGTCGATGGCGCGGCTGCAGCCCGCCGTGACCGCGGCCGTGGCCGCCGTCTCCGCGCCGCACCCGGCCCGCCTGCACGTCTCGGGCCGCCAGCTGCTCACCCCGCTGGCCCGCCGCCAGCTCGCGGCCTACCAGCTGCCCACGCTGCCCGAGCGCCGGCTCACCGACGGCGACCAGGTGGCACGCGTGCTGCGCGACGGCGCCGCGCGCCCCCTCGGCACCGACGCCTACGAGCTGTACCGCACCGTGATGCGGATCCCGTTCGCGGCGCACACCGTGATGGAGTCGCTGCGCTGGATGGTCCGCTCGACCCCGCGCCCCGACGGCCGCCGCTACCTCGCCGCGCTGCGCGAGCCCGTCGACGTCCCGGTGCTGCAGGTGCAGGGCGAGCTGGACGGCTTCGTCGACCCCCGCCACGCCCCCGTCGACGGCGCGGCGCTCGCCCGCGACTTCCGCTACGAGACCGTCGACGGCGCCGGGCACTTCCTGCCCGAGGAGGCCCCCGACGAGGTCGGCAAGCTGCTCGTCGACTGGCTCGAGCACGCCCTCGCCGCCCGCTGACACCCCGTCAGGGCCGGGTCAGCCCCGTGGCCCCGGCTTGACGAGCTTCGCCGCCGCGACCGGGTCCGTCTCCCCGATCCCGAACGACGGACACCAGCGCGCCACCGGGCACGCCCCGCACGCCGGCCGCCGCGCGTGGCACCGCCGTCGCCCGTGCCACACGAGGTGATGGCTCAGCATCGTCCAGTCCTTCTTCGGGAACAGCGCCCCGACCTCGTGCTCGACCTTGACCGGGTCCTCCTGGTCCGTCCAGCCGAAGCGGCGCGCCAGGCGCCCGAAGTGCGTGTCCACGGTGATGCCAGGGACGCCGAACGCGTTGCCCAGCACCACGTTCGCCGTCTTGCGCCCCACCCCCGGCAACGTCACCAGGTCGTCCAGGCGGGCCGGGACCTCGCCGTCGAACCGCTCGACCAGCGCCTGCCCCAGCCCGATGATCGAGCGCGTCTTGGCGCGGAAGAAGCCGAGCGGCTTGAACAGCTCCTCCATCTCCGCCGGGTCCGCGCCCGCGTACGCGGCGGCGTCCGGATAACGGGCGAAGATCGCCGGCGTCGTCGCGTTGACCCGCACGTCCGTGGTCTGCGCCGACAGCACCGTCGCCACCAGCAGCTCCAGCGGCGTCGTGAAGTCCAGCTCCGCGCGCGCGTCCGGGTACGTCACCGCCAGCTCGCGGTCGATGCGGCGCGCGCGCCGCACCAGCGCGACCCGCGACTCGCCCGTGGGCGTCGCGTCGGACGGGAGGGCGGTCGAGGAGGCGGGCTTCGTCGGCACGGTCCGAGCGTAGCCATCCACTCCGACAGCCCGCCCGCGCCGGCTCCGGTGACGCCGTCTCGGGGCTCTCCCCGGGCTTCCCGGCGCTTCGTCGTGCCGCGATTTGGTGCGGTGAGGCAGACTGAGAACCGGAACACACCCTCTTGACAACCCCCGGACGACCGCACCCGACCCGGGACGGCCGCCCCCGAACCACGTGAGGAATCCTGTGGACGACACCGTCGTGCTCTCCGCCCCTCTCTTCGCGGACATGGAATCCGAGGAGACGAAGGCGCTCTTCGAGTCCATGGTCCCGGTCGAGCTGACCCGCGGGGACGTCCTCTTCCGCGAGGGCGAGCCCGGCGACCGGCTGTACGTCATCGCGCAGGGCAAGATCAAGCTCGGCCGGCGGTCGAGCGACGGCCGGGAGAACCTGCTGTCGATCCTCGGCCCCGGCGAGATGTTCGGCGAGCTGTCCCTGTTCGACCCGGGCCCCCGCACGGCGACCGCCTCGTCCGTCTCCGACGCGCTCGTCTACGAGCTGCGCCACCAGGCCCTCGTGCAGTGGATCGCCGCGCACCCCAGCGTCGCCACCACCCTGCTCGGCGCCCTGGCGCGCCGCCTGCGCCGCACCAACGAGACCCTGGCCGACCTGGTCTTCTCCGACGTCCCCGGCCGCGTCGCCAAGGCCCTCCTCGACCTGTCCGCCCGCTTCGGCGAGCCGAACGACGACGGCATCCGGGTCGCCCACGACCTCACGCAGGAGGAGCTCGCCCAGCTCGTCGGCGCCTCCCGCGAGACCGTCAACAAGGCCCTGGCGGACTTCGCGACGCGCGGCTGGGTGCGTCGTGAGGGTCGCGCGGTCGTGCTGCTCGACATCGACCGTCTGGAGCGGCGGGCTCGCTAGCCTTGGGCCGCCTTGGTTGCGGCCGTCGCCTCTCTCGCTGCCGTCACCACCGTGCTGCCGCAGGCGGGAGGGGCGTTCTTCGCCGGGTCGTAGAAGTCCCGAAGTGGAGGGCCCCCTGGGGCCCGTGAACGCGA
>NZ_JBHTVC010000050.1:0-35189 GCF_042793275.1 Isoptericola sp. NPDC056578 | reverse complement strand
GTCCCGGCGTGGGACGACGACGAATCGCTACGTCGAGGTGGTCCGGGCCCCGCTCAGCGCGCCAGCCAGCCACCGTCGACGGGGATGATCGCGCCGTGCACGTAGTCCGACGCGGGCGAGGCGAGGTACAGCACCGCCCCGGCGATGTCCTCCGGCGTGGCCCAGCGGCCCGCGGGGATGCGCGCGAGGATCTCGGCGTTGCGGTCCTCGTCGGCGCGCAGCGCCCCCGTGTTCGCGGTGGCCACGTACCCGGGCGCGACGGCGTTGACGTTGACGCCGCGGCCCGCCCACTCGTTGGCCAGCGCCTTGGTCAGGCCCGCGAGCGCCGACTTCGACGCCGTGTAGCCCGGCACGTTCACGCCGCCCTGGAAGCTCAGCATCGACGCGGTGGCGACGATCTTCCCGTGCCCCCGGGCGAGCATGGCGCGCCCGACCTCGCGCGAGAGGGTCCACGCGGAGCGCAGGTTCACCTCGAGCACGTGGTCGAAGTCGGCGTCCGGGTGCTCGGCCGCCGGGGCTCGGCGAATGGTGCCGCCGTTGTTGACCAGCACGTCCACCTCCCGCTCGATCAGCGTCGCCGCCAGGGCGGCGACGGCGTCACGGTCGGACAGGTCGGTCGCGACCGGAGTGAACCGGCGCCCCGCCGCCTCGACCGCGCGACGGGCGTCCGAATCGCCCTCCGGCATCGTCGTGCTGACGCCGATCACGTCGGCTCCCGCACGGGCGAGGAGCGTCGCGATCGCGAGGCCGATGCCCTTGCTGGCTCCCGTCACGGTCGCGGTGCGCCCCTCGAGGCTGAAGAGTCGGGCGACGGCCGGGTCGAGCACGGGGGCCGTGCCGGTCGGGCGGTCGGTGGTGGTGGTGCTCACGTGTCTCGTTCCTTCGTCGGGCCCGGGGTGGGCGGGGCGCTGGCCCTACCGGTCGCCCCCGAGCGCGTGGGTGATGTCGGCGGCCGTCTTGTGCAGGTCGTCCGCCATCGCGGCGAGCTGGCCCTCGGTGTGCTCGAGGGCGAGCGAGGAGATCGACAGGCCGTAGTTGGAGTGGCCGGAGTGGTCCCGGACCGCGGTGCCGATGCACACGACCCCGGGCACGTTCTCCTCGCGGTCGAACGCGTACCCGTCGCGGCGAATGTCCGCCAGCTCGGCGCGCAGGTCCTCCAGCGTCGCGAGGCTGCGAGCCGTGCGGCGCGGCAGCCCGGCGCGGTTGACGAACCGCTCGACGGCGTCGTCGTCGAGCCGCGCCAGGATGGACTTGCCGATCGCCGAGGTGTGCAGCGGGATCGAGGCCCCGACACGCGACGGCATCCGGTACGGCTTGTCCGAGTCGGTGCGGACGAGGTAGATGATCTCGTCGCCGCTGCGCACGCCGACGTGCACCGTGCACTGCACGCGGCGCACGAGATCGTCCACGTAGGGCTGCACGATCGTCGAGACGTCCACGCGCTCGTACGCCGCCCCAGCCAGGGACAGGATCTTCGGGCCGGGCACGTGCGTCCCGCCGTCGGCGACCCGGATGAAGTCCCGGTCGACGAGCGTGGCGAGGATGCGGTGCACCGTCGCCTTGGGCAGGTCCACCGCCGCCACGATCTCGCTGAAGCGCCCGTGCGTCATCGCCGCCTCGAGCACCATCAGCGTCTTCTCGCTGGCCGTCGTCGCCTCGCTCATCGACCGTTCCTCCTCGTCCCCGCGCGTCCGCGCGTCCTGATCAGCGCATCGTGGCGACGTCGAACCCGTCCATGTCGTCGAACGCCTGGTTCTCCCCGGCCATCGCCCACACGAAGGAGTATGCGGCGGTGCCGACGCCGGAGTGCACCGACCAGCTGGGCGAGATGATCGCCTCCCGGTCGGCGACGACCATGTGCCGCGTCTCGGTGGGTTCGCCCAGCAGGTGCACGACGCGCGCCTCGGCGGGCAGGTCGAAGTACAGATAGCACTCCGTGCGGCGGTCGTGGGTGTGCGCCGGCATGGTGTTCCACATGCTGCCCGGGTGCAGCGTCGTGACGCCCATGACCACCTGGCAGGACCGCACGCCGTTCTCGTGGATGTACTGGTTGAGCGTGCGCCGGTTGGAGGTGACCTGGTCGCCCAGCTCCCGGACCGTGCCCTGTCCGGGCTCCACCAGCGTGGTCGGGTACGCGGTGTGCGCCGGCGCCGAGAAGAGGTAGAACCGGGCGGGCCCGGCCTCCCCCGCGGCGTCGTCCGAGGCGAGGACGACGTCCGCCGCGCCCCGCCCCACGTAGAGGCACGCGCCGTGCGCGAGGCGGTGCTCCGTGCCTTCCACCGTGACCGTGCCCGGGCCGCCCACGTTGACGATGCCGGCCTCGCGGTGGTCGAAGAACCGCTCCGAGCGGATCTCCGGGAAGCCGGGCAGGCTCAGCGGCGCGGACACCGGGCTGATGCCGCCCAGCACCACACGGTCGTGGTGGGTGTAGACCGTGCGGACCTCGTCGTCGACGAACAGGTCGGGCACGAGGTAACGGTCCCGCAGGTCCTGGGTGGTCATGCCCGGGATCTGCTCCGGGGCGGTGGCGTAGCGCTGTTCCATGGAATCCTCCGATTCGGTGGTGGACGGTGGACGGTCGCGGGGCGACGCGGTCAGGCGAGCCCGAGCAGCCCCGGCAGCCAGAGCGACAGGGCCGGCGTCATCGCCACGACGAGCAGCAGGAGCACCAGGCCGACGAAGAACGGCACCAGGCGCCGCATGACGCTCTCGATGGACATGCCCGACACCCTGGCACCGACGAACAGGACGGGCCCGACGGGCGGGGTGATCGTGCCGATGGACAGCGCGAGCACCATGAAGATCCCGAAGTGGACGGGATCCATGCCGAACGCCGTGACCACGGGCAGGAAGATCGGCGCGAAGATCAGCACGGCCGGCGTCGGGTCCATGAAGCACCCGATGATCAGCAGCAGCACCACGATCAGCACGATGAGCACGTACGGGTTGGTGCTGACCGTCAGCAGGGCGTCGGTGACGAGCTGCGGGATTTGCGCGAACGACATCACCCAGGACATCACTGCGGACACCCCGACGAGGAACATGACGATCGCCGTGGTCCGGCCGGACTCGAGCAGGATCTCGCCCAGGTCGCGCACCTTGATCGAGCGGTACACGAAGGACAGGGCCAGCGAGTACAGGACGGCGATGCACGACGCCTCGGTGGGCGTGAAGAGGCCGGCCAGGATGCCGCCGATGACGATGACGATGAGCAGGAGCGCCGGCACCGCCTCTCCCGCCACCTTGAGCCTGGCGGGACCCGACAGCTTCTCCGTCACGCGCAGCTCGGGCCTCTTGCGGGCGTACAGGTGCACGATGACCATGCAGACCGCGGCCCATAGGATGCCCGGCACGTAGCCCGCCACGAACAGTGCCGCGACGGACGTGCTCGACACGAGCGAGTACACGATCATCAGGTTGCTCGGCGGGATGATCATGCCGGACGGCGCGGACGCGATGTTGGTCGCGGCGGCGAAGTCCTTGGGGTAGCCCTCCTTGGCCTGCAGCGGGCCCATCGTCGAGCCGACGGCGGCGACGGCCGCGACGGCCGAGCCGGACACCGAGCCGAACATCGCGTTCGCCGCGACGTTGGTCTGGGCGAGCGACCCGGGGGCGCGGCCCACGAGCATCTTGGCGAAGTTGACGAGCCGCAGGGCGATCCCGCCGTTGTTCATGATCACGCCGGCGAGCACGAAGAACGGGATCGCCAGCAGGGAGAAGTTGTTGACGCCGCGGAACATCTGCTGCGCGGACGTGAGGAGCCCGTTCTCGAAACCGAGCACGGTGATCGCGGCGAGCGCCGACGACGTGCCGACGGCCACGGAGATCGGGATCCCCAGCGCGAGGAGGGCGAGGATCCCGACGATCAGGACCAGCCCGGCGATTGCTGCCACCTCCATGTGAAGCCCCCTCAGACGGCGTCCGGCTCGCCGTCCGTGGTGGCGTCCTCGACGCCACGCACGACGGCCACCAGGTGGTAGACGGTGTAGAAGAGCACGAGCACGCCCGAGACCGGGAGCACCAGGTAGAGCCAGCCGACCATCAGCGGCAGGCTGGGGACGTCCTGCGACCAGGTGAGCTGGGCGAGCTGCCAGCCGCCGTAGACCAGCACCAGCGCGGCGAACGCGAACGTCACGACCTGGCTGAGCACGGCGGCCGCGCGCTGCAGGTGCGGGGGCGTCTTGCGCACCAGGAAGTCGACGGCGATGTGCCCGCGCTCGCCGAACACGAGGGCGGTGCCGAAGAAGCTCAGCCACACGAACAGGTACTTGGCGAGCTCCTCGGACCACACGCTGGGCGCCGACAGCACCTGGCGGGTGAAGACCTGCCACGCCACCACCAGCACGAGGGTGCCCAGGAGCAGCACGCACAGCCAGCGCAGCACGACGTCGAGGCCGTTCTTGACGCGGGTCATCAGCTGTCCTCCGCCATCTGCTCCGCGACGGCGCGGGTGCGGTCGTAGAGCTCGCGCGACGCGGGCGTGGTGAGCTTCTCGTCGAGCAGCGGCGCGACGGACTCGCGGAACGGCTCGACGTCGGGCGAGCTGAACTCGGCGCCGGCCTGCTCGGCGGCCTCCTGGCTCTCCGTCATGACCTCGGTCGTGAGGCGGCTCGACTCGGCGTAGGCCGCCTGGAGCTCTTCGAGGAACGCGGCACGGTCGGCCTCGGACATGGTGTCGAAGGTGGCCGGGTTGGTGATGAGGTAGTCCGGGATCATGAGGTGGTTGGTGTACGAGTAGTACCGCGCGACCTCGTCGTGCTTGAGGTTGCGGTAGATCGACTCGTTGTTCTCGCCGCCGTCGATGACGCCCGACTGGATCGCGGTGTAGACCTCGCCCTGGCCCATGGGCGTGCCGACGCCGCCCATGAGGTCCATCATCCGGCTGTTGGTGTCCGTCTCCATGACGCGGATCTTGAGGCCGGCGAGGTCCTCGGGCGTCTCGACCGGGTGCGCCGACGTGTAGACGCTGCGCACGCCGGCGGAGAAGCCGCCCAGCACGCGGATGTTCTGCTCCTCGAGCGAGGTGTACAGGTCACCGGTGATCGCGGGGTCGTTGAGCACCGCCTCCTGGTGTGCCTGCGAGTCGTACACGTACGGCATGTTCAGCGCCACGAAGTCGGGGTTGATGTTCTCCAGCAGCGACCCGGCCACGAGCGCCAGGTCGACGGCGCCGGACTGCACCAGCTCCACGGTGTCCTTCTGCGCGCCGAGCGTCTCGTTCGGGTACACCTCCACCGAGTAGCGGCCGTCGGTGCGCTCCGCGAGCCGCTCCCCCAGGTGGGTCATCGCCACGGCCTCGGGCTGGTCGGCGTTCTGGTTGAACGCCACCTTGAAGACGCGCTCCGCCTCCGGTGCGCCCGCGCCGTCGGACGCCGCGCCCCCCGCTGCGGCGGTCGTGAACCCCGCACCGCAGGCGGTCAGCGTCACCGCCACGAGCACCGCAGACCCTGCTGCGGCCAGCTGTCTGAGCCTCATCGCCCCTCCTTCTGCTCCTCGTCGAGCGAGGCACCCGGCGGCGCCTCATGGTCCGTCACACGGAACTCAGTTCTGTTGTACGGAACCAGTTGCCACGGCCGCCTGTCAAACCGCGGGCACGTCGGGGTCCGGTCGGCAGCGAGGACGGGCACGATGGACCCATGAGCATCCGCAGCCCTCAGGACGTCCTGTTCATCGGCGGCTCCGGCGTCATCAGCGCCGCGAGCGTCGCCCGCGCCGTCGGCCTCGGGCACCGGGTCACGGTCCTCAACCGCGGCACGTCGACGACGCGGCCGCTGCCGCCGGAGGTCGAGACTCTCGTGGCCGACGTGACCGACGACGACGCCGTCGACGCCGCGCTGGCGGGCCGGGAGTTCGACGTCGTCGCGCAGTTCCGCGCGTTCCGGCCGGACCACGTGGCACACGACGTCGAGCGCTTCACTGGTCGGGTCGGCCAGTACGTGTTCGTCTCCTCCGCGTCGGCGTACCAGACGCCGCCCCAGCGCCTGCCCGTCACGGAGTCCACGCCGCTGCGCAACCCGTTCTGGCAGTACTCGCGCGACAAGATCGCCGGCGAGGACGTGCTGGTCCGCGCCTGGCGCGACCGCGACTTCCCCGCGACGATCGTGCGCCCGTCGCACACCTACGACCGCACGCTGCTGCCCACCACGGGCGGGTGGACCGACGTCGCCCGGCTGCGCGCCGGGAAGCCCGTCGTCGTGCACGGCGACGGCACCTCGCTGTGGACGCTGACCCACACGGAGGACTTCGCCGTGGGGTTCGTGGGGCTGCTCGGCCACCCCGGGGCCGTCGGCGACACCTTCCAGATCATGGGCACGCACGCCCCGACGTGGGACCAGGTCTACCGGTGGCTCGCCGCGGCCGCGGGCGTCGACGAGCCGGAGCTCGTGCACGTCGCCTCCGAGACGATCGCGCGCGTGCTGCCCGACGTCGGTCCCGGCCTGCTGGGCGACAAGGCCCACTCGATGGTCTTCGACTGCGCCAAGCTGCGCGCCCTGGTGCCCGAGTTCGGCACCACGATCACGTACGACCAGGCGGCCGTGGAGCAGATCGCCTGGCACGACGCGCACCCCTCGGCGCAGCGGGTCGACCATGCCCTCGACGCCGCGTTCGACCGCCTGGTCGCGCACGCCCGCGCCGTCTGACCCCCGGCCGCCCCGGCGGGCGGGGGACCGGGCCACGTAGCCTGCTGCGGTGACCCGCTCCCCCGCCCCGCTCGTCTTGCTCGACCTCGACGGCACGCTCACCGACTCCGCGCCCGGCATCGTCGCGGGCATCCGCCACGCCTACGGCGCGCTCGGGCTGCCCGTGCCGGACGACGCCACGCTGCGCTCGTTCGTCGGCCCGCCGATCACCGACTCCTTCCCCGCGCACGGCATCCCCGCCGACCGGGTGGACGAGGCCGTGCGCGCCTACCGCGAGGTGTTCGCGGCGGGCGGCATGTACGACAACCGGGTGTTCGACGGGATCCCGGACGTGCTGCGCGCGCTGCGCGCCGCCGGCTGCACCCTGGCCGTCGCCACGTCGAAGCCGGAGGTCTACGCGAGGCCGATCTGCGACCGGTTCGGGCTCACGGAGCTGGTCGACGGCGTCTTCGGCGCCCCGCTCGACGAGGGGACGTCGACCAAGGCCGACGTCGTCGCCAAGGCGCTCGCCGCGCTCGGCCGCACCTCCCCCGTGGACCCGGCCGACGGACCCGCGATCATGGTCGGCGACCGCGAGCACGACGTGCACGGCGCCGCGGAGCACGGCATCCGCTGCGTCGGCGTCACCTGGGGGTACGCGGCGCCCGGCGAGCTCGCCGACGCCGGCGCCGTCGTGCAGGTGGACGACGTCGCCGACCTGGCCGACGCCGTCCTGTCCCGCCTCGGCTGAGCCTGCGCGGTCAGGGCATCGCGTCGACGAACCAGCCGGTGATCGTCGTGGGGTGCGTGATGGCGGTGCCGACGCACACGCTGAAGGCGCCCCGACGCAGCGCGGCGGCCGCCTGGTCGGGCGTGTGGACCCGGCCCTCGACCACCACCGGCAGCTCGCAGCCGGTCAGCAGCTCGTCGAGCAGCTCGAGGTCCGGGCCGTCCGTCCTGGGACGTTCCCCCGTATAGCCGGCGAGGGTGGTGCCGAGCAGGTCGACGCCGGCGTCCTGCGCCGCGCGCGCGTCGTCGAGCGAGCCGCAGTCGGCCATGACGAGCACGTCGGCCCCGGACCGCAGCGCCGCGACGGTCTGCGCCAGGGTGCGCCCGTCGGGCCGCGGACGCCGGGTGCCGTCGAGCGCGACGACGTGCGCACCGGCCCGCGCGACGGCAAGCGCGTGGTCGAGCGTGGGCGTGATGAACACGCCGGACCCGCCGTCCTTCCACAGCCCGACGACGGGCACGTCGACGGCCGCCACGACGGCCGCCACGTCATCGGTCCCCTGGGCGCGGACCGCGGCGGCGCCGCCGGCCACCACCGCGCGCGCCATCTGGGCGGTGGTGCGCGGGTCGCGCAGCGGCTCGCCCGGGTAGGCCTGGCAGGAGACGGTGAGGCGGCCGCGCATCGCGTCCAGGACGGCGGCGTGCGGGCGGGTCGGGGACGAGGTCACGAGGCGGCTCCGGGGTGGTCGGTCGGGCTGAGGGTCGGGGCGGCGACGGCACGCCAGGCGCCGCGCGCCGCCCCGACGATCGCGGCGTCGGGACCGAGGGCGGCGGGCACCACGGGCAGGGCGGCGAGGACGTCGACGACCTCCGCGCGGAGCGCGTCCCGCAGCGCCGACCACCAGAGCTCCCCGGCGCCGGCGACCCCGCCGCCGACCACGACGACCTCGGGGTCGAGGACGGTGACGACCCCGGCGATCGCCCGGCCGACCGCGGCTCCCGCGGCGCGCACCACACCGACCGCGACGCCGTCGCCGGCGGCCGCGCGCGCGACCACGTCCCGCGCGTCGGCGCTGGCAGGGTCTCCCCCGAGCTGCCGGTAGCGCCGGTGGATCGCGGGGCCGGCGGCGACGGCCTCGAGGTGGCCGAGGCGTCCGCAGGCGCACCGCAGGCCGTCGGCGCCGGGGACGGGCATGTGCCCCATCTCCCCGGCCAGGTGGTGCGCCCCGCGCAGGGGCCGGCCGTCCAGCACGACCGCGCCGCCCACGCCCGTCCCGACGGCCACGAGCAGCGCGCTGCGCGCGCCCGCCGCGGCGCCGCGCCACGCCTCGCCCGCCGCGTGCGCGTCGACGTCGTTCTCCACCGTCAGGGCGAGCGGGGCGGCCGCGGCGAGCGGCTCGAGGCGACGGCGCAGGCCCCCGGCGACGTCGGTGCCCGGCCAGCGGGCGAACGTCTCGGTCGCGGACACGACCGCGCCGCGGCGGGCGTCGATCACGCCGGCCGCACCGACGCCCACGGCCCGCAGCGGCTCGCCCGCCGCCCGGGCGACGTCGACCACGAGCGCCGCGACCGCGTCGAGCACGGCGTCGGGCCCGTCCTGGGCCGGCGTGGGCGTGGCGCGCACCGGCCCGGCGTGGCCCGCGGCGTCGACCACGGCCGCGGCGGTCTTCGTGCCGCCGAGGTCGACGCCGACGACCACGCCGGCCCCGGGGGTCTCCTGCACCGTCATCGGACCGGTCAGCCGGCCAGGAGCCCGGCGGCGCGGGTGATCGACCCCACCTGCCGCGCGACCTCGTCCCCGAGGGACCCGAGCGGGAACGACATGACCTCGGTGTCGATCAGACCCTGCTGGCACGCGGCGATCTTGAAGGCGCCGACGCCGGAGACGTCCGCCGAACGGCCCTGCGCCTGGAACACGATCTCGAAGAGGGCGGCGAGGCGGTCCTGCTCGGCCCGGGCGTCGTCCCACTGTCCGGCCCGCGCGAGGTCCCACAGCCGCACGTAGCCCGCCGCGTCCACGTTCCCGAGGCCGGGCACCACACCGTCGGCGCCGAGCAGCAGCATCCCGTCGACCACCACCTCGTGCCCGGTGAACAGGGCGAGCGGGGATCCGGCGGCCCGGTTGGCGGCGACCAGGCGGCGGAACGCGACGTCGTCGCCCGAGGAGTCCTTCACCCCCGCGAGGACGCCGTCCTCGCCGAGGCGGACCAGCAGCCCGGCGGACAGCTTGGTGTGCACGCGCACCGGGATGTCGTAGGCGAACAGGGGGACGTCGACCGAGGCGGCGATCCGGCGCAGCGACGCCTCGATCTCGGCCTCGTCGTTGAGGGCGTACACGGGAGCGGTGGCCACGACGGCGTCCGCCCCGGCCGCGACGAGCCGCCGTGCCTGCGCGATCACGCGCTCGGTGGTCAGGTCGATCGCGCCGGCCAGCACGGGCACCCGCCCGTCGGCGGCGGCCACGACGGTCCGCACCACGAGGTCGCGCTGGTCGTCGGTGAGGTACGCGACCTCGCCGGTGGAGCCGAGGGCGAAGACGCCGTGCACCCCGGCGTCGACGAGGTGGCGGGTGAGCCGCTCGAGGGACGCGACGTCGACCTCGCCCTCCGCGGTGAGCGGGGTGAGGACGGGCGGCACGATGCCGTGGAAGCGGTGCTGGGTCACGATTGCTCCGAACTGGGGTTGCTGGTGGTGGGGGTGCGCCGGGGGCCCGGCGTCACAGGAGGGCGGGCGCGGCGCCGAGGAGCGTGCGCGTGTACTCCTCCTGGGGGTCGTCCAGGACCCGCGCCGCGGGCCCCGACTCGACGACCCGGCCGTTCCGCATGACGACGATCTCGTCGGAGACGTGCCGCACGGTCTGGATGTCGTGGGAGATGAAGACCATCCCGAGGCCGAGCCTCGCCTTGAGGTCGTCGAGCAGGTTGAGCACCTGGGCGCGCACCGACACGTCGAGGGCGGACGTCGGCTCGTCGGCGACGATGACGTCGGGCTCCAGGGCGAGCGCCCGGGCGATGGCCACCCGCTGGCGCTGGCCGCCGGACATCTGGCCGGGCAGCACGTCCAGCGCGGACGACGGGAGCCCGACCAGGCGCACGAGCTCGCGCACCCGTGCGTCACGGGAGGCGGGCGTGCCGATCCGGTGCACGTCGAGCGGGTCGCGCAGCGTGTCGCGGACGGTCATCCGCGCGTTGAGCGCGGTCGCCGGGTCCTGGAAGACGACCGACACGACGCGGCCGAGCTGCTTGCGCACCGCGTGCGTGTACCGCGTCACGACGTCGCCACGGAAGCGGATCTCGCCCCGCGTCGGCGCCTGCAGCCCGACGAGGACCTTGGCCATCGTCGACTTGCCCGACCCGGACTCGCCCACGATGCCGATGGTCTGCCCGCGGCGCACCTGGATCGAGACGTCGTCGACGGCGTGCACGTGCCGGGCCTTGAACAGCGTGCCGGTGCGCGAGGAGAAGACCACGTGCACGCCGCGCAGCTCGATGACGGGGGCGTCGTCGGCCGCGGTGGGGGTGGCGCTCATCGCGCGTCTCCGATCATGGGTCGAGAGGCGGCGCCCGCCGCCACGAGCTCGGGGCCCGCCGGCGACACGGCCACCCGGTGGTCGTCCTGGCCCGGCACCCCCCGCAGGACGGGGCGCACGTCGAGGCCCTCGGTGGGCCGGGAGGAGCGGGGCGCGAACCGGTCGCCGGCGGGGAAGTCGCGCGGCGAGGGCACGGTGCCCGGGATCTGGTGCAGCCGCGTGGCGCGCGACTCGATGGACAGCACCGACCCGAGCAGCCCGCGCGTGTACTCGTGCCGCGGGTCGAGGAGCAGGTCGCGGGTCGCCGCCTGCTCCACGACCTGGCCCGCGTACATCACGGTGATGCGGTGCACGATCTGGGCGACGAGCGCCAGGTCGTGGCTGACGAAGACGAGGGCGAAGCCGAGCTTCTGGCGCAGCTCGTCCAGCAGCTCGATCACCTGGGCCTGGACCGTGACGTCGAGGGCCGTCGTCGGCTCGTCGGCGATCACCAGCTTCGGGTCACGGGTGAGCGCCATGGCGATGAGGACGCGCTGGCGCTGCCCGCCGGACAGCTCGTGCGGGTAGCTCCTGAGCGTGCGCTCCGGGTCGAGGCCCACGAGCTCGAGGAGCTCCTCGGCGGTGCGGGTGCCGCCCCGCCGCGTGAGCTGCTTCATCTGGGCGCGGACCAGCATGGACGGGTTGAGCGAGCTCAGCGCGTCCTGGTAGATCATCGCGATGTCCGTGCCCCGCAGCGCGGCCCGCTCGCGGCCCTTGAGGGTCAGCAGGTCGCGGCCCTGGTAGAGGATCTGGCCGTCGAGCTGCGCGGCAGGGTCGAGCAGGCCCATGATCGCCAGCGACGTGATCGACTTGCCGCACCCGGACTCGCCGACGAGACCCATCACCTCGCCCGGGCGCACGGCGAACGACACCTCGTCGACGACGGCGACGTCGCCGTGCCGGGCGGGGAACCGGATGGACAGGTCGCGCACCTCGAGCAGGGGCGCGGCGTCGCCGGTGTAGACCCTCCGGTCGGCGCGGGCGAGCTCGGCCTCCCGCAGCTCCGCGAGCCGTTCCTCCAGGGGGACGGCGGGCTCGTGCCCCGCGGGCTGGACCTCGAGGTCCTCGACCGACGTCGCACCCTCCGCGACGCTCGCGGCGGCCTCGACCGCGTGGGCCTCCGCGGTCTCCTCGTCATGCACGGCGGCCGGGCGCGCGGCGGACCGCGGCGCGGCGACCATCGCGTCGGTCATGCCCTCGGCGAGCACGTTGAGCGCCAGCGTCGTGACCATGATGAGCAGGCCGGGGAAGAACGTCGCCCACCAGTAGCCGCCCATGACGAGCGCGCGGCCGTCGGAGATCACGTTGCCCCAGGACGGCTGCGGCGGCGCCACGCCGGCCTGGATGAACGACAGCGACGCCTCGAGCACGATCGCGTCCGCGACCAGCACCGTGGTGAAGACCAGCACCGGTGCCATGCAGTTGCGCAGCACGTGCCGGGCCAGGATCCACGACGTGCGCGCGCCCATGACCCGGCTCGCGGAGACGTAGTCCTCGCCGTACTGGTCGAGGATGTTCGCCCGGACGACGCGGGTGAGCTGCGGCGTGTAGAGGAACGCGATGGTGAGCACCAGCACGGGCAGCGAGCGGCCGAAGACGGTGACGAACACGGAGGCGAGGGCGATGCCCGGGAACGACATGACGACGTCGAGCACCCGCATCAGCGTCTCGGACACCGCCTTGTGCGCGGTCGCCGTGATCGCGCCGAGGATGCCGGCTGCCACGACGGCCACGCCGGTGGCCCCGATCCCGATCACCAGCGAGTAGCGGCCGCCGTAGACCAGGCGGGAGTAGATGTCGCGCCCCTGCCGGTCGGTGCCGAACCAGTGCTCGCCGCTGGGCGGCTGCACGGGGGTGCCGGAGGCCAGCGGATCGTGGACCGTGACGAGCGGGGCGAAGACCGCGGCGAGCGCCACCACGGCGACGACGACGAGCGCGATCTTGGAGGTCAGCGGCAGGGCGCGCAGCCGCAGCGCGGGGCCGGAGAGCCGTTCTGTGAGGTTGCGTCGCACGTCACACCGTCCTGATCCGCGGGTTGACGAGCACGTACAGCAGGTCGACCACGATGTTGATGAGCACGAAGGCGAGGGCCACCGTGAGGGTGACGCCCTGCACGAGGTTGGCCTGGTTGGAGGTGATCCCCTCGAGGATCAGCGTGCCCATGCCGGGCAGGGCGAAGATGACCTCGATGACCACGGCGCCACCGATCAGGTAGCCGACCCGCAGGCCGAGCACCGTGATGGGGGTGATGAGGGCGTTGCGCAGCACGTTGCGGCCGACGACGACCGCGCGGGGCAGCCCGGCGCCGACGGCGGTGCGCACGTAGTCCTTGTCCAGCTCCTCGACCATCGACGTGCGGATGACGCGCGTCATCTGGCCGATCACGGGGATCGCGAGAGCGACGGCGGGCAGGGCCATGCGGGCGAGGTACCCCGCGGGGTCGTCGCGGAATGCCGGCAGGGGACCGCTGCCCGGCAACCAGCCCAGCTGCAGCGTGAAGAGCTGGATGAACAGCACCGCGAGCCAGAACGACGGGGTCCCGAGCGACACGATCGACACGACGCGGACGAGCTGGTCGGGCCACCGGTCGCGGTACAGCGCGCCCAGGATGCCGAGCGCGAACGCGAAGACGATCGCGACGGCGAGGCCCATGAAGGTCAGCGCCAGCGTGATGGGCAGCGCCTGCGAGATGGCGTCGGACACCGACAGGTGCCGAGCGGTGTAGGTGCCCAGGTCGCCGTGGAGGAGCCCGCCCAGGTAGCGGGCGTACTGGGCGAGGAGCGGGTCGTGGTAGCCGTTGGCCTCGTTGTAGGCGTCGCGGGCCTCCGCCGAGGCGCCCTCGCCGAGGGCGAGGTAGGCCGGGTCGATCGGCGAGAACGACATGACGAAGAAGACGAGGAAGGTGATGCCGAGGATCATCACCGGGAGCTGGAGGAGGCGGCGCGCGATCAGCCGCAGCACGTTGCTCATCCGGCGGTTCCGGGGGCGTGCGGCGCCCGCGGCGCGGTGCTGGTCGTGGACATCGGCAGTTCCGTTCCGTTCACGTGGGTCGGGTCGCAGTGCTCGCCGGCGGTCCTGCCGGGTCCCCCTCGGGACCCGGCTGGACCGGCGCGATCAGCTCGTGGTGGAGCCGACGTCGAGGAACGACAGGCCGGTCACGGGCAGCGGCTGGAAGCCGGCGAGCTGCTCCGCGTTCCAGGCGGTGGGCAGCTTGCGGTGGAACAGCGGGTAGAGCGGCACCTCGTCGGAGATCAGGTCGAACGCCTGGTTCCACAGCTCCTGCTGCTCGTCGCCGGAGGCCTGCACGGCCTGGTCGAGCAGCTTCTGCAGCTCCGCGAACTTCGGGTCGTCGTCCCAGCGGTACCGGGACTGCGACCAGACGTTGGTCCCGTACCACCAGCGCATCAGCAGGTCGGGGTCGTTGCCGAAGACCGACGGGTCGCCGGGGGCGACCATGACGTCGAAGCCGCCGTCGTCGACCTTGGCGTACTGCCCGGCGGACTGCCCGACGTCCAGGGTCGTCTTCACGCCGACCGCCTCGAGGTCCTCCTTGATGAGCGGCGCCACGTCGCCCACCCAGCCGGTGTCGGTGGTGGTGAGGTCGATCGCGAGGTTCTCGACGCCGGCGTCCGCGAGCAGCTGCTTCGCCTTCTCGGGGTCGTAGGTGTAGACCGTCGACGCCTCGTGGTAGTTCGGGTGGTTCTCGGGCAGGAAGCCCGTCGCGGCCTCGGCGTTGCCGAGCATGCCGGTCTCGATGATCTTGTCCATGTCCAGGGCGTAGAAGAACGCCTGGCGCACGCGCGGGTCGTCGAAGGGCTTCTCGTCCGTGTTGAACATCATGAACAGCAGGCCGAAGGACTGCACCGACTCGACCTGAGAGGTGCCCTCGAGCGTGGGGATGTCGATGTACGGCACGTCCTCGATCGCCTGGACGGTGCCGGAGCTCTGCGCGGTCACGCGCGCGGCGGGGTCGGAGAGCAGGTCCCACTGCATCCCGGCGGCCTGGGCCGGGCGCGGCCCGGTGTAGCCGTCGAACCGCTCGAACGTGATCTTGTCGCCCGGGGTCGCCTCGGTGAGCCGGTAGGGGCCGGTGCCGACCGGGAGGGCGTTGAAGGCGTCGTAGTCCGACTCGACGACCGTCTTCGGCACGACCTTGACCGTCGCCAGGCGCTCGGCCACGAGGGTGAACGGGTACTTCGTGGTGATCGAGACGGTCGTGTCGTCGACCGCGGTCACCGAGTCGACGAAGTCGATGAAGTCGGCGTAGAGGGACTCGTTCTTCGGGTCCAGCACGCGCTCGAAGCTGTACACGACGTCGTCCGTCGTCACCGGGTCGCCGTTGTGGAACGTCGCGCCGTCGCGGAGCTTCACCTCGTAGTGGGTGTCGTCCACCTTCTTCGGCAGCTCCGCGCCGAGCGCTGCGTACACTTCGCGCGTGGCCGGATCGATCTCGGTGAGACCCTCCATGACGTGCCAGTTGGCCGCGACGGTCACCGCGCCCGTCGTCGTCATGGGGTCGAAGCCGCCCCCGAGGTCGTAGGAGATGCCCGCCTTGATGACGGCGTTCTCGTCGACGTCGGTCTGCGACGCCCCGGCCTGTCCGGTCGCGGTGCCGGCGGTGCCCGCACCGCCGGAACAGGCGGCGAGGCCGAGGGCGACGACGACGCCCGTGGCGACGGCGGCGAGTCGCCGCCGCCCGGACGAAGAGCTATCGCGAAGCTTCATTGGTTCTCCTGACGGTGAGGGCGGCGAACAACCGTGTCAGCCGACATCAGATGTCTGATGTTGTGTAGCCTGACACTAGGACGAGCAACGAGGAAGGGTCAAGATGGTGGAGCAGGACCGGTGGTTCAGCACGATCAGCCCGGTGACGGCGCACGGGAACCCCCCACGGCGGACGACCACCGCCGACCGGATCAAGGACTTCATCCTCGGCGAGGGGCTCCGGCCCGGGGACCCGCTGCCCACCGAGGCCGAGCTGTGCGAGCGCCTCGGGGTCTCGCGCTCGAGCGTCCGCGAGGCGGTCCGCACGCTGGCGACGCTCGACATCGTCGAGGTCCGCCACGGCCACGGGACCTTCGTCGGGCACATGTCGCTCGACGCACTCGTCGAGGCGCTCGTCTTCCGCGGGGTGCTCAGCCCGGGCGACGACCTGAGGGCGCTGCGCGACGTCGTCGAGATCCGTCGCGCGCTCGACCTCGCGATGGCCGAGCGCATCGTCGCGAGCCTCGCCGGCACGTCCAACCCCGACCTGCACGCTCTGGTGGGCGAGATGGTCGACGCCGCCGACGACGGCCGCACGTTCCCCAAGCAGGACCGCGCGTTCCACACCGGCCTGCTCGCCCGCCTCGACAACTCCCTGGTGGGTCAGCTCGTGGCGGCGTTCTGGGACGTGCACACCGCCGTCGTGCCGAAGCTCGGGATCTCCGTCGCCTCCGACCTGGTGCAGACCGCCCAGGCCCACGGGCTCATGCTCGACGCCGCCGAGGCCGGCGACGTCGACGGCTTCCGCGCCGCCGTCGTCTCGCACTACGACCCCATCGACCGCGCCCTCGAGGTGACCACGGCGTGACCCTTCCTCTCGCGCCGCCCCCCGTCGGCGCTCCCCCGGTCGAGGTGGCCGTGGTCGGCATCGGGGCCGACGGTCGCGCCGCGATGGCGCCCGACGCCGGCCAGGTCGCCGCCGCGGCCTCCCTGCGCCACGTCGTGGACGCCGTCCTGGCGGGCGAGCGCCCCGACGACGGGATCGCCGAGGCGCGCGAGAGCCTGGCCGTGATCGACGCCGCCTACCGATCCGCCGCGACGGGGGACGTCGTCGCCGTGGAAGCCCGAGAGAACGAGAGGACCCTCTGATGGAGGTCGTGATCGCCCCCGCCGAGGAGCTGGCCGTGCTGGCGGCCGACGCGATCGAGGCGTTGTTGCGGCGCGACCCGGCCACCGTGCTGGGGCTGGCGACGGGGTCGAGCCCGCTGAAGGTGTACGACGAGCTCGCGCGTCGCCACCGCGAGGACGGGCTGTCGTTCGCCGACGCCCGGGGCTTCATGCTGGACGAGTACGTGGGCCTGGACGCGGCGCACCCGCAGCGGTACCGCAACGTGATCGAGACGGAGATCGCCTCCCGGGTCGAGTGGCCGGCGGACCAGGTGTCCGGGCCCGACGGTCTGGCCGACGACATCCCGGCGGCGTGCGCGGCCTATGAGGCGGCGATCACCGACGCGGACGGAGTGGACCTGCAGCTCCTGGGGATCGGCACCGACGGGCACATCGCGTTCAACGAGCCGGGCTCCTCGCTCGCGTCGCGCACGCGGATCAAGACGCTGACGGCGCAGACCCGGGTGGACAACGCGCGGTTCTTCGGCGACGACGTGGACCAGGTGCCCACCCACTGCCTCACCCAGGGGCTGGGCACGATCATGCAGGCGCGGCACCTGGTGCTGCTGGCCACGGGCCGGCAGAAGGCGGAGGCGGTGCACCAGCTCGTGGAGGGTCCGATCTCCGCGATGTGGCCGGGCACCGTCATGCAGCTGCACCCGCACGCGACGGTGCTGGTCGACGACGCGGCGGCCTCGCGGCTGCAGCTCGGGGACTACTACCGCCAGACGTTCGCGTCCAAGCCCGACTGGCAGGGACTCTGACCGGGCGGGCCCGCCCCGCCCTCCTTGACCCCACCCCGGCCTGCGGCTACGTTCGGGACGTCAGACATCTGACATCCTCTCTCTGGCCCGGCAGCGCCGCCGTCCGTCCGCCCGCACCGGGACGGGGCCCGCGCACCGGGCCCCCACCGGAAGGAACGGCATGCTCGGACACCTCCGCAGACCCGGCGCCCTCACGGCCGCCGCGCTCGCCCTCGCCCTCGGGGGCACCGTCGCCCCCGCGACCACCGCCGCGGCCCACCACGCGGTGCCCGCCCCCGACTTCGACGTCGCCGACCCGACCGGCGGGCCCGGCACGTTCACCGAGCAGCAGCTCGCGACCAACGGCGAGGGCGGCTTCCCGAACTACCGCATCCCCGCCCTGACGGTCACCCCCGAGGGCGACGTCCTCGCGTCGTACGACGGCCGGCCGACCGCGATCGACGCGCCCGGGCCGAACTCGGTCCTGCAGCGTCGTTCGACGGACGGCGGCGCGACGTGGGATGAGCAGGAGGTCGTCGCCGCCGGGCGGACGACCGCCCCCGTCGAGGGGTTCTCCGACCCCAGCTACGTCGTCGACCGCGAGACCGGCGACATCTTCAACTTCCACGTCAAGTCGTACGACCAGGGCTTCGGCGGCTCCCGACCGGGCACCGACCCGGACGACCGCAACGTGCTGCACGCGAACGTCTCGACGTCCTCCGACGACGGCCGCACCTGGACCCACCGCACCATCACCGCGGAAGTCACCGCAGACCTCGGCTGGCGTTCCCGGTTCGCGGCGTCCGGCCAGGGCGTCCAGCTCAGGTACGGGGAGCACGCCGGCCGCCTGCTGCAGCAGTACACGATCATCAACGCCGACGGCGTGTTCCAGGCGGTGTCGGTCTACTCCGACGACCACGGCGCGACGTGGCAGGTCGGGTCCCCCGTGGGCACCGGGATGGACGAGAACAAGACGGTCGAGCGGTCCGACGGCCGCGTGATGCTCAACTCCCGGGACTCGGCCCGCTCGGGCTACAGGAAGGTCGCCTTCTCCACCGACGGCGGCGTCACCTACGGCGACGTGACGATCGACCGGGAGCTGCCCGACCCCGCCAACAACGCCTCCGTCGTCCGCGCCTACCCGAACGCGCCGCAGGGGTCGGACGAGGCCAAGGTGCTGCTGTTCTCGAACGCGGCATCGCAGAGCGCGCGGTCGAACGGCACCGTCCGCATCAGCTACGACGACGGCGAGACCTGGCCGGAGGCACGCACGTTCCGGGCGGGCAGCATGTCCTACTCGACCCTCGCCACCCTGCCCGACGGCACGGTCGGCCTGCTCTACGAGCCCGGGGACGGGATCCGGTTCGCCAAGCTCGATCTCGACTGGGTCCTGGCCGCGCCCCACGTCGTGCCCGGCGACATCCAGGTGACGGGCGGCACGCTCACCGACCCGCAGGAGGACTACGCCGTCGGCGACACCCTCCGGTTCACCTACACGGTGCAGAACCTGTCGTCGCGGGCCACCACCGTGGTGCCGACCGGCAACCTCGCCGGCCTCGACCCCGCCGACGGCGCGCCGAACTGCCGCTGGCGGGACCTGCCGGGGAACGACCGGTACACCTGCACCTCCGCGCACCACGTCGTCACCGCCGACGACCTCGCGGCGGGCGGGTTCACCCCCACGACCACGTGGACCTCGACGTCCGGCGAGGACGTCACGACCGTCGACCTCGACGGCCCGCGGGTCGCGTTCCCCGCAGCGGCCTGGGACGCGGCCCGGGCCTACGCGGCCGGGGACGAGGTGCGCTTCGACGGCTCGACCTGGCGGGCGACGTGGTGGACGCGCGCCGAGCAGCCCGGCCGCAGCGCGACCGGTGCGTGGCAGGAGATCGTCGTCGCCG
Source organism: Isoptericola sp. NPDC056578 (assembly GCF_042793275.1). NCBI lineage: Bacteria > Bacillati > Actinomycetota > Actinomycetes > Micrococcales > Promicromonosporaceae > Isoptericola > Isoptericola sp. NPDC056578. The sequence goes on along the minus strand of NZ_JBHTVC010000050.1, from coordinate 15,757 downwards.
GCTCGGGGTCAGCCGTCTGGACGCCGACGCGCATCTTCGACACCGGCGACGTGGTCGTGCACGACGACGTCGAGTACACGGCCCGGTGGTGGACCCGGAACCAGGAGCCCGGCACCTCCGCGCACGGCCCGTGGCAGACCGCCGGCTGACCGCCTCACGACGTCGCCGGCGGCCCCGGACCAGCACGGTCCGGGGCCGCCGCGACGCTCCGGTCAGTCGCGCAGGAGCGGCAGCAGCTGCTCGCCCTGGCGGCGGATCTCGTCCAGGTACGGGGTGTCGGAGAGCACGAAGTGGGTGACGCCGAGGTCCTGGTAGCGGCGCAGGGACTTCGCGACGTCGGACGGCGAGCCCACCAGCCACGTGGTCCCGGCCCCGCCGCCCCCGGCGCGGGCGGGCGCGGTGTACAGGTTCTCGTCGAGCACGTCGCCGCGGGCGGCGAGGTCGAGCAGGCGCTGCTGCCCGACGGCGACGGGCCGGTCCACCGCTCGATGATCGGCATCACGGTGGTCGGTGTCGCGCCGCCACCCCGTGCGTCCCGACGCCTCGGCGAGGTGCTCCACCTTGGCCTCGGCGTCACGCCATGCCTCGTCGGTGGTGTCGCGCACGAAGGTCGTGACGCGCAGCCCGAACTGCAGCGGCGCGTGCTCCCGGCCGACCTGCTCGCTCAGCGCGCGCAGCCGGTCGATCCGCTCGGCCACGCCGTCCAGCGGCTCGCCCCAGAAGAGCTGCACGTCGGCCTCCGCGGCGGCCACCTCCTCCGCCTCGGGCGACGCGCCGCCGAAGTACAGCGTCGGGTGCGCACGCCCCTCCCGGGCCACGGGACGCAGCGGCAGCGTGGCGCCGTCGGCCCGGTAGTGCTCGCCGTCGAACGTCACGTCGTCCTGCGTCCACAGCCGGCGCACCAACTGAAGGAACTCGCGCGTGCGCCCGTAGCGTGCCGCCCGGTCGGTGACCGTGTCGCCGTACTGCGCGACGCCGTCCTGCCCGGACACGATGTTGATCCGCACCCGGCCACCGGTGAGGTGGTCGAGCGTCGCCGCCGCCGAGGCGAGGTGGGCCGGCTGCCAGTAGCCGGGCCGGATCGCGACCAGCGGGTTGAACGTCGAGGTGCGGGCGGCGAGCGCCGCCGCCACGGTGAACGTGTCCGGCCGGCCCCACCCGGTGCCGAGCAGCGCGCCGTCCCAGCCGTGCTCCTCCAGCGCGAGGGCCTGCTCCGTGAGGGTGTCGAGGCTGTTGTGGTCCGCCGTCACGACGTCGCCGCGGTGGCCGGCGCGCACCTGGTTGGGGATGTACCAGAGGACGTCGGCGCTCATGCCCCCACCCCCGCGGTGGCGAGCTCGGCGGCCTCGACGGACGCAGCCGACGCGACCGACGACGAGTACCGGCTCTCGGGCCGCTCGAGCCCGTAGTGCTCGCGCAGGGTGGTGCCCTCGTAGGCGGTGCGGAACAGGCCGCGCGCCTGGAGGATCGGCACGACGTGCGCGGTGAACTCCTCCAGCCCGCGCGGCAGCACGGCCGGCATGACGTTGAAGCCGTCGGCGGCCTCGGCGTCGTACCACTCCTGGAGGGCGTCGGCGACCTGCTCGGGCGTGCCCGCCAGGGTGCGGTGCCCGCGCCCGCCGCCCAGGCGGCCGATGAGCTCGCGCACCGTCAGCCGCTCCCGACGGGCCAGCTCCACGATCAGCGTGTACCGGCTCTTGGCGCCCTCGATCTCGTCCTCGTCGGGCAGGTCGGCGGGCAGCTGGCGGTCCAGCGGCAGGTCCTCGGGGTCGACGCGCAGGGTCGCGGCGAGCTGGCGACGCGCGTACTCGGGCACGATGAGCTCGTCGAGCTCGCGCTCGGCGGCCAGGGCCTCCGCCTCGGTGGAGCCGAGCACGGGCACGATGCCCGGCAGGATCTTGATCCCGTCGGCGTCGCGACCCGCCGCGACGGCCCGGGCCTTGAGGTCGGCGTAGAAGGCCCGTGCGTCGTCGAGCGTCTGGTGCGCGGTGAAGACGGCCTCGGCGTACCGCGCCGCGAGCCCCTTGCCGTCCTCCGACGACCCGGCCTGCACGATCAGCGGCCGCGCCTGCGGGGTGCGCGGCGTGGTGAGCGCGCCGGCGACGGAGAAGTGCTCCCCGACGTGCCCGGCAGGGTGGATCCTCGCCGCGTCCGCCCAGACGCCGCGCTCCTTGTCCGCGAGCACGGCGTCGTCGTCCCACGAGTCCCAGAGCTTGTACGCGACGTCGAGGAACTCCGCGGCGCGCTCGTAGCGCACGGCGTGCGCGGGCTGGTCGTCGAGGCCGAAGTTGCGCGCGATGTCCGGGCCGGCCGTCGTCACGACGTTCCACCCGGCGCGGCCGCCCGACACGATGTCGATCGATGCGAACCGCCGCGCCAGGTTGTACGGCGAGTTGTAGGTGGTGGACGCCGTCGCGATGAGGCCGATGCGCTCGGTGGCGGCGGCGAGCGCCGTGAGCACGATCAGCGGGTCGAGCGACCCGGCGGGGCGGCGCCCGACGTCGCTCCGCAGGCCGGGGCCGTCGGCGAAGAAGACGGAGTCGAGCAGCCCCTCCTCCGCGGTGCGGGCCAGCCGCTGCAGGTAGGCGATGTTCGTGGACGTGTGGTCCGGGGAGCTCTCCGGCAGCCGCCACGACGCCTCGTGGTGGCCGGTGCTCATGAGGAACGCGTTGAGGTGGAAGGGTCCGGGGCGGTGGCCGTCGCGGCCGGCGGTGCGGGTCATGCGGTCACGTCCTTCCGCTCGACGCCGAGGGCGTCGAGCAGCTCGGTGCGGATGGCGGCGAACCGGGGGTCGGCGGCGTCGCGCCATTCCTGGAGGTCGATGCGTCGCTCGACGGCGATGCGGCCGCGGTCGAGGACGACGACGCGGTCGGCGAGCACGATCGCCTCGTCGACGTCGTGCGTCACGAGCAGCACCGCGGGCCGGTGCCGGTCGTACAGATCGCGCAGGAGCTCGTGCATACGGATGCGGGTGAGGGCGTCGAGAGCACCGAACGGCTCGTCGGCCAGCAGGAGCTGGGGCGAGCGGACGAGCGAGCGGGCCAGGGACACCCGCTGCTGCTCGCCGCCGGACAGCTCGTTCGGCCACGCCCGCTCCCGGCCGGCGAGGCCCACCTCGGCGAGCGCGGCCCGCCCGGCGTCGCCGGCGGCCCGACGGCGGACGCCGTCCAGGCCCAGCACCACGTTGTCGAGCACCCGCGCCCACGGCAGCAGCCGGGAGTCCTGGAACACGACGGACACCTGGTCGGGCACGCGCACCTCGCCCGACCCCGCCACGCCGTGGTCGAGGCCCGCGAGCGCCCGCAGCAGCGTCGACTTGCCCGAGCCGCTGCGGCCCAGGATCGCGACGAACTCCCCCGCGCCGAGCTCCAGGTCGAGGTCGTCGAGCACCCGCTCCGCGCCGTACGCGCGCACGAGCCCGCGCACGGTGACGGCGGGCGCCTCGGCGACGACGTCCGTGCCGGTCGCGGTCGGCGTGGCGGTCAGTCCTCCAGCGTGCGTCGCCATGCGAGCGCCCTCCTCTGCAGCAGCCGGACGGCGGCGTCGGCACTGAACCCGAGCACGCCGTAGACGACGAGGCCGACGATGATGACCTCGGTCTGTCCGTAGGTGCGGGCGAGCTCCATCATGTAGCCGATGCCCGCGGTGGCGTTGACCTGCTCGACGACGACCAGCGACAGCAGCGACCCGGTGACGGCGAACCGCAGGCCCAGCAGGAACCCGGGGAGCGCGCCCGGAAGCACGACGCTGCGCACGAACTGCGGCCGGCTCAGCCGCACCGTCTCGGCCAGCTCGACGTACCGGGAGTCGATCGAGCGCAGCCCGTTGTGCGTGTGCACGTAGATCGGGATGAACACGCCGAGCGCGATGGTGATGACCTTCATCGGCTCGCCGATCCCGAACCACAGGATGAGCAGCGGCAGCAGCGCGAGGTTCGGGATGGCGCGCTTGACCTGGATCGGGCCGTCGAGCAGCGCGTCGCCCACGCGGCTCAGGCCGGAGGCGAGCGCCAGCACGACGCCGGCCGCGACGCCCCACGCCAGCCCGAGGGCCGCACGGGTCAGCGAGACGCCCAGGTTCTCCTGGAGGTCGCCCTTCGCGATCAGGTCGCCGGCGGTGGTGACCACCGTCCAGGGGGCGCTGAGCACCCGCTGGTCGATGAGCCCCGTGGCGGAGCCCGCCACCCACACCCCGACCAGGACGACGACGCCGAGCAGCCCGGCCACCGGGAGCGGGCGCCCGAGCCCGAGCCGTCGCCCGGCGGGGCGGACGTCGAGCCGTCCCGCGGGCCGGCCCTCGCCGCTCTGCACGGCGCCCGGGGCGGTGCGGGCGCGGGGCGCGGTGCCCGCCCGGGTGACGGTGCCGAGGGCGGTCATCGGTCGTCCTCCGCCGCCTGCTGCGCCTCGACGCCGGCCGTCTGCGCCGCGACGAACCGCTGGTCGAAGAGGTCGGCCGCGTCGAGCGGGTCCTCGTCGAGCTCCTTCGCGAGCAGGTCGATCGTCTCCTGCGTGCGGGCGATGCCCTCGGTGAGGTCGGCCGGGATGTCGGGCACGGCCGCGTGGTCGGTGAGGTACTGGGCGTCCTCGTCGGTCAGCCCCTCGTGCTCCACGTAGTACCCCTGCTTCCACTCCTCGGGGTGGTTCGCGATCCACACCTGCGCTCGCGCCCACACCTCGACGTACTCGGCCAGGGCCGCCGCCTTGGCCGGGTCCTCCAGGACGGCGACCGGCGCGTACAGGTGACCCGCGTCGTCGCGCAGCCCGTGCTGGACCGACTGGGCGCCGTCCGCCTCGTACTTCGTGAGGTAGCGGAACAGCTGGGTGCCGCCGAGCGGGGCGACGTCGACCTCCCCGGCGGCCAGCGCGGTGGAGTAGACGTCGCCGGTGCTGGGCAGCTCCACGAGCTCGACGTCGTCCTGGGTCAGTCCGGCGGCGGCGAGCGCCTTGAGCACCAGGGCGCCCTGCGCCTGGCCGGGGCTGAACGCGATGCGCTTGCCGGCGAGGTCGTCGAGGGAGCCGAGGGTGATGCCGGGGCGGCCGGCCAGCTCGTAGACGGGCGCGTCCTGCCAGTTCTCCCGGTACTTGGTGGCGATGTTCTTCACCGGCACCCCCGTCCAGGTGGCGTGGATGGACGGGATCTCGGCGACGGATCCGACGTCGAGGGACTCCGCCCGGAACGCCTCGATGGTCTGCGGCCCGCCCGACAGGTTGGCCCACTCGACGTCGAAGGAGAAGTCGTGCTCGATCTCGTCGCCGGCCAGCTCGAGCGCGACCTCGGTGCTGGGGTCGCCGACGACGAGCGTCGTACCGTCCGGCACGGCGGAGGGCAGCGGGTCGGAGGCGGCCAGCGTGCCGCCCGGGCTGTCCGCGGCGGCGTCGGCGACGCAGCCGGCGGTGCCCAGCAGCCCGACGACGCCGACGACGGCGGCGGCCGCCCGTCGGGCGCCGCGGGCGCGGCGGAGGGAGATGGTTCGGGGCATGACGGGGTCCTCTCGGGGGCGTGCGGGGGTACGCCACGTCACCCGGCCGCGCGACGGCGGACGGGGCGGTGGTCTCGAGCGGGTTCTGCTGCCGGGGAGGCGGAGGCGACGGCGTGCGTCGGGTCAGCGGCGACAGCGACGACAGGGCCGACAGCCCCGGCGGGCGCACGGCACGGCGGCGCCCGCGGTGCGGGTGCCCGGGGACCGGAGTCCGTTCGTGTCGGCGTGCATGGCGGGGAAGGTAGGCGCCGCGCACGCCCAGCGCGAGAGATCTCCGGAAAGTCTCACGATGCGGGACCAGGATTCGAGACGACGCCCGGACGGCTGCAGGCACGACGAAGGCCCCGGACCCTGTGAGGGGGTCCGGGGCCTTCGTCGTCGACCGTCAGGCCGTGGGGTTCAGCGCGTCACTCCGCGCCGGCCTGCATCTGGCCGGTGGGCGGCAGGTCGTGCACCGAGACGCCGGTGGGGGCGTCGAGCGCCGCCGTCGCGCCGACCGAGACCGGCCCGCGCTCGTGCTCGCTCTTGGCCACCCCGCGGAAGGTGAACTCCCCGAGGATGCCCTCGCCCTCGCCGTCGACCAGCACGAGGTCGCCGGCCTTGAGCTCGCCGAACAGGATCTTCTCGGACAGGGTGTCCTCGATCTCCCGCTGGATCGCCCGCTTCAGGGGACGGGCGCCGAGCACCGGGTCGTAGCCCTTCTCCGCCAGCAGGTTCTTCGCGGCGGGCGTGAGCTCGATGGCCATGTCCCGGTCGCGCAGACGCTTGTCCAGCTTGGCGATCTCCAGGTCGACGATCTCGATGATCTCGTCCTGCGAGAGCTGCGGGAAGACCACCACGTCGTCGACGCGGTTGAGGAACTCCGGCCGGAAGTGCTGCTTGAGCTCCTCGTTGACCTTCGCCTTCATGCGCTCGTAGGAGGTCACCAGGTCGCCGCCGGCGTTGAAGCCGGTCTGGACGCCCTTGGCGATGTCCCGCGTGCCGAGGTTGGTGGTCATGATGATCACGGTGTTCTTGAAGTCGACCACCCGGCCCTGCGAGTCGGTCAGGCGACCGTCCTCGAGGACCTGCAGCAGCGAGTTGAAGATGTCCGCGTGAGCCTTCTCGACCTCGTCGAACAGGACCACCGAGAACGGCTTGCGCCGCACCTTCTCCGTGAGCTGTCCGCCCTCGTCGTAGCCGACGTAGCCGGGGGGCGAGCCGAACAGCCGCGACACGGTGTGCTTCTCCGAGAACTCGGACATGTCGAGCTGGATCAGCGCGTCCTCGTCCCCGAAGAGGAACTCGGCGAGCGCCTTGGCCAGCTCCGTCTTCCCGACGCCCGTGGGGCCGGCGAAGATGAACGAGCCACCGGGGCGCTTCGGGTCCTTGAGCCCGGCACGCGTGCGGCGGATCGCCTGGGACAGCGCCTTGATGGCCGTGTTCTGCCCGACGACGCGCTTGTGCAGCTCGTCCTCCATGTGCAGGAGCTTGCTGGACTCCTCCTCGGTGAGCTTGACGACCGGGATGCCGGTCGACATCGCCAGCACCTCGGCGATCAGCTCGTCGTCGACCTCCGCGACGGAGTCGAGGTCGCCCGACTTCCAGGCCTTCTCCTTGTCGGCGCGCTGGGCGGTGAGCTGCTTCTCCTTGTCCCGCAGCCCGGCGGCCTTCTCGAAGTCCTGCTCGTCGATCGCCGACTCCTTGTCGCGGCGGGCCTCGGCGATCTCCTCGTCCAGGGCCTTGAGCTCCGGCGGCGCCGTCATGCGGCGGATCCGCAGGCGCGCGCCCGCCTCGTCGATCAGGTCGATCGCCTTGTCCGGCAGGTACCGGTCGTTGATGTACCGGTCGGCGAGCTGGGCGGCGGAGACCAGCGCGGAGTCCGTGATGGACACGCGGTGGTGCGCCTCGTAGCGGTCGCGCAGGCCCTTGAGGATCTCGATGGCGTGCTCGAGCGACGGCTCGTTGACCTGGATCGGCTGGAAGCGGCGCTCCAGGGCCGGGTCCTTCTCGACGTACTTGCGGTACTCGTCGAGCGTGGTCGCGCCGATGGTCTGCAGCTCGCCGCGGGCCAGCATCGGCTTGAGGATGCTCGCCGCGTCGATCGCGCCCTCGGCGGCACCCGCCCCGACGAGGGTGTGGATCTCGTCGATGAACAGGATGATGTCGCCGCGGGTGCGGATCTCCTTGAGCACCTTCTTGAGGCGCTCCTCGAAGTCACCGCGGTAGCGGGAACCGGCGACCAGGGCGCCGAGGTCCAGCGTGTAGAGCTGCTTGTCCTTCAGCGTCTCCGGCACGTCGCCGCGCACGATGTCCTGGGCGAGGCCCTCGACGACGGCCGTCTTGCCGACGCCCGGCTCGCCGATCAGCACGGGGTTGTTCTTGGTGCGGCGGCTCAGCACCTGCATGACGCGCTCGATCTCCGTCGAGCGGCCGATGACCGGGTCGAGCTTGCCCTCGCGCGCGGCCTGGGTGAGGTTGCGGCCGAACTGGTCGAGGACGGCGGAGCCGGACGGCTGCCCCTCCTGCGGGCCACCGGCGGCCACGGGCTCCTTGCCCTGGTAGCCGCTCAGCAGCTGGATGACCTGCTGGCGCACCTTGTTCAGGTCGGCGCCCATCTTCGTGAGCACCTGGGCGGCGACGCCCTCGCCCTCGCGGATGAGGCCGAGCAGGATGTGCTCGGTGCCGATGTAGTTGTGCCCGAGCTGCAGCGCCTCGCGGAGCGACAGCTCCAGCACCTTCTTGGCGCGCGGCGTGAACGGGATGTGCCCGCTCGGGGCCTGCTGGCCCTCGCCGATGATCTCGGTGACCTGGGTGCGGACGCCGTCGAGCGAGATCCCCAGCGACTCCAGGGCCTTCGCGGCGACGCCCTCACCCTCGTGGATGAGTCCGAGCAGGATGTGCTCGGTGCCGATGTAGTTGTGGTTGAGCATCCTTGCCTCTTCCTGAGCAAGGACGACCACCCGACGGGCTCGGTCGGTGAATCTCTCGAACATGTGCTGCTCCCTCACGAGCGGCGTTACCTGCACCCCGTCGGATTGACGGCTACAGCCTGACCGCTACGACTCTATGCGCTCCCAACTCGCCGACACCCCTCCGTAAGCCCATGTTCGCCAGGGGCGTGACGGCGTGCCGGATTGCCAGCCGCGGGCGGGGCGGTCCAGGCTCGGGGAAAGGCGGTCGCCGCCGCGGTGGTCGCCGCAGAGGTCAACCCGGGGGGTACCGATGGACGAGATCGAGCAGCAGCCGGGAGCCACGGGCGGCGCGGGCCACGACGCGGGTCGGCGGGCGTGGAACGGGGACGACGCGCGGCTGGCGCAGTTCTCCGGCGTCCTGGGCGAGGTGCGCGACCCGCTGACCTGGGGCCTCGACCTGGAGGACCAGTCGCTCACCGGGCACGTGGACTCCGACGACCCGACCTGCGAGCGGTTCGTGCGCGCCTACCGGTCGTTCACCGGGGAGGCGCTGGAGGTCGAGACCCTGCGCACCCGGGTGCCCGACGACGACGTCGAGGACGTGGTCCGCGCCGCGTGCAGCGGCGCGCTCGCCGCGCCGCTGCACGCCGACATCGCCGCTCCCGTCGAGCCCGCACCGGCCGAGGAGGCCGGCGGCTCGGCGGCCGACGGTGCCGCAGCGCGCGACGGGTCGGACTTCGCGGACTCGTTCCAGGACTACCGCAGCGCGATGCGCGCCCTGGTCGCCGAGGTCGACGAGGCCCCGCTGACGACGGGGACGTTCGTCGTGGACGGCGACGAGGCGGACTGTGTCCGCGTCACCGCCCGCGAGACCACCGCCGTGTACGTGGCGGCCGCCGACCGCGCCCTCGTCGTCACCGGCCCCGCGGACCTCGTCGACCGGGTGGAGGTCGTGACCCGGCCCGTCGACGCACTCCTGTCGGGCCGGCGTCGTGCTGACGGCGGTGCGTGATCGACGTCCCGTGACCTCGCCCTGACGGGCGACGGCGCCCGACCTATGCTGCAAGCCAGGGCCGCCCCGCAGGTCGTGACGGGGGCGGCGGACGCACGACGGAGAGTCGGGGTGGCCGATGCGCGGCATCGTGGTCGGGGTCAACGGTTCGGTCGAGTCGGACGAGGCGCTGGACTGGGCGCTGCGGGAGGCCGCCGCGGCCGCGGTGCCGCTCACGCTGGTCATGGTCGACGCGGGCGCCGGCAAGGGCGCCGACGCCGCCGCGCACGAGGCCGCGCTGGCCCCGGTGCGCGAGGAGGCGCAGGGGCTGCTCGACGCGGCCCGCGCCCGCACGGGGGTCGAGGTCGACGGCACGGTCGCGGCGCTCCCCGGCCCGGCGGCCGACCGGCTGCTCGAGCTCGGCGCGGACGCCGACATGCTGGTGCTCGGCCGGCGCCGGCGGGGACGCCTCGGCCGGGCCGTGCTGGGCTCGGTGTCGACGACGGTCGTGGAGCACGCCGTCGTGCCCGTCACGGTGGTGCGCCACGGCAACCCCGACGGGGCCCCGGAGGACGACGTGCCCGCCGAGACGGCGCCGCGCATCGTCGTCGGCGTCGACACCTCGGCCCCGAGCGTCGCCGCGCTGCGGCACGCGTGCGAGGTCGCGGACAGGACCGGGGCGTCGATCGACGCCGTCTTCGCGTGGCAGATCACGACGCTGGCCCCGCTGCCGGGGTCGTGGGGGTGGGCGCCGCCCGTCGACGACTACGAGAAGTTCGCGGCCGACTCGCTCGCCGAGGCGGTGCGCGCGGCCGGGGTGACGCTGCCGCCCGAGCGGCTCACCCGCCGGGTGGTGCACGGCCAGGCCGCCAAGCAGCTCGTGGTCGCGGCGCAGGGCGCCGAGCGGCTCGTCGTCGGGGCGCGCGGCCTCGGCGGCTTCGACCGGCTGCTGCTGGGCTCGGTCAGCCGTCAGGTGCTCGACTTCGCGCCCTGCCCCGTCACCGTCGTCCGCGGCTGACCGACGACCCTCGCCGCTACGCGAGCGCCTGCTCGAGGTCCGCGACCAGGTCGTCCACGTCCTCGATCCCGACGGACAGGCGCACGAGGTCGTCGGGCACCTCGAGCGACGTGCCCGCGACCGAGCCGTGCGTCATCCGGCCGGGGTGCTCGACCAGTGACTCCACGCCGCCGAGCGACTCGGCCAGCGTGAACACCTGCGTGCGCGCGCACACGTCGAGCGCCTTCGCCTCGCTGCCCGCCCGGAACGACACCATGCCGCCGAACCCGCGCATCTGGCGGGCCGCGACGTCGTGGCCCGGGTGCGACGCGAGGCCCGGGTAGAGCACCTCGGTCACGGCGGGGTGCCCGGCGAGGAAGTCCGCCACCGCGGCCGCGTTCGCCTGGTGCCGGTCCATGCGGACGGCGAGCGTCTTGAGGCCGCGCAGGGTGAGCCACGCGTCGAACGGGCCGGCGACGGCGCCCGACGAGTTCTGGTGGAAGCCGACGGCGCCCGCCACGTCCGTGCCGCCCGCGGGCGACTCGAGACCGCCCGGCAGCACCGCACCCGCCGCGACGACGAGCGCTCCCCCGACGACGTCGCTGTGCCCGCCGATGTACTTGGTCGTCGAGTGCACGACAACGTCCGCGCCGAGCGCCAGGGGCTGCTGCAGGTAGGGCGTGGCGAAGGTGTTGTCCACGACGAGCAGCGCGCCGGCGTCGCGTGCCACGCCCGCCAGCGCCGCGACGTCGCTGATCCCCAGCAGCGGGTTGGTCGGTGTCTCGACCCAGACGACCTTGGTCTCGGGACGGACTGCTGCCCGCACCGCGTCGACATCGGACAGGTCGACCGGCGTGTGCGCGATCCCCCACGGCCCGAAGACCCGCGCGATGAGCCGGTACGTGCCGCCGTACGCGTCGTCCGGCACGATCACGTGGTCGCCCGGGCGCAGCACCGCGCGCAGCAGCGTGTCCTCGGCGGCCAGGCCCGAGGCGAACGCGAAGCCGCGTTCCCCGTGCTCCGCCGCGGCGAGCGCCTCCTCCAGCGCGGTGCGCGTCGGGTTGGCGGAGCGGGAGTACTCGTACCCGCCGCGCAGGCCGCCCACGCCGTCCTGCTTGTACGTGGAGACCTGGTGGATCGGCGGCACGACGGCGCCGGTCGTCGGGTCCGGGTCCTGGCCCGCGTGGATGGCGCGGGTCGAGAAGCCGAACGTCGTCCAGTCAGGGTGGTCGCTGGTGCTCACCCGGCCAGCCTACGCACGAGCGTGGTCACCGGCCCGCGACGAACCCCAGGAGGTCGTGGCGGGTGAGGACGCCGACGGGGTCGCCGTCCTCGACGACGAGCAGCGCGTCGGCGTCGGTGAGCGCGGCGCGCACGGCCTCCACGCCCTCGCCGGCCCCGATGAGCGGCAGCCGGGGCTGCATGTGCGCGTCGACGCGGTCGGCGAGGGACGCGCGGCCGGAGAAGACGGCGTCGAGCAGCGCCCGCTCGGTCACGGCGCCCGCGACCTCGCCGATCTTCACGGGCGGCTCCGCCCCGACGACGGGCATCTGCGAGACGCCGTACTCGCGCAGGATCTCGATGGCGTCGCGCACCGTCTCGCTCGGGTGGGTGTGCACCAGGTCGGGCAGCCGCCCGTCCTTCGCGCGCAGGATGTCGCCCGCGGTGACGCCCTCCTCGTCGGGCAGGAAGCCGTACGACCGCATCCACGTGTCGGAGAAGATCTTCGACAGGTAGCCGCGCCCGCCGTCGGGCAGCAGGACGACGATCACGGCCTCCGCCGCGGCCGCCGCGTCCTCCTCCTCGAGCCGCCGCGCGAGCCGCAGCGCCGCCTCGACCGCCATCCCGCACGACCCGCCCACGAGCAGGCCCTCCTCGCGCGCGAGCCGGCGCGTCATGGCGAAGGAGTCCGCGTCGGTGACGGCGATGACCTCGTCGGGGACGGACGGGTCGTAGGCGCCCGGCCAGAAGTCCTCGCCGACGCCCTCCACCAGGTACGGCCGCCCGTCGCCGCCCGAGTAGACCGAGCCCGCCGGGTCGGCGCCGACGACCCGGACCGGGCCGCCGTCGGCCCGGTCCGCCGACACCTCCTTGAGGTAGCGGCCCGTGCCGGTGATCGTGCCGCCCGTCCCGACGCCCGCGACGAAGTGCGTCACCCGGCCGTCGGTGTCCGCCCACACCTCGGGCCCGGTGGACTCGTAGTGCGACAGCGGGCCGTTCGGGTTGGCGTACTGGTTCGGCTTCCAGGCCCCGTCGATCTCCTGCACCAGCCGGTCGGAGACCGAGTAGTAGGAGTCCGGGTGGTCGGGCGGGACGGCGGTGGGCGTCACGACGACGCGCGCCCCGTACGCCCGCAGCACGTCGCGCTTGTCCTCGCTCACCTTGTCGGGGCAGACGAAGACGCAGTCGTAGCCCTTGCGCTGCGCGACGAGCGCGAGGCCCACGCCGGTGTTGCCCGACGTCGGCTCGACGATCGTGCCGCCGGGCCGCAGCTCTCCGGACGCCTCCGCCGCCTCGATCATCTTCAGCGCGATGCGGTCCTTGACCGACCCGCCGGGGTTCACGTACTCGACCTTGGCGAGGATCGTCGCGCTCAGACCGTCGGTGACCCGGGAGAGCCGGACGAGCGGGGTGTGCCCGACGAGCTCCGAGATGTGCTCCGCGTATCTCATGTGCCGATCATGCCCCTCCGCGGGGCTTTCACCACCGGTCTCGCGCCGTGCCGCGGAACGCGACCACGAGCACCCGCACCGCGAGCACCGTGCCGACGAAGCCCAGCGCGGCGCCGAGCACCGTGAACCACGGCAGCTGCGGCGCGAGCATCGGCCCGCCGTCGGCGACGAACAGCACCACCGCGCCGACGACGGCCCCCACCGCCACGAGCGTCATGATGAGCTGCTGCACCAGGCCGGTCAGGAAGGCCCGGTCGGCGGGGTCGGAGAACGCGCGCACGGTGACGGTGAAGCGCCCCTCCTCCAGGTCCCGGACGATGCGGGTCACCCGGCGGGGCAGCCGCTCCAGCTCGGGCGCGAAGCCGAGGAGCTGCTGCGTGGCCTTGCGGCGCACCGCCTCCGGGGTGACGAGGCGGTGCAGCAGCGGCCGGCCGTGGGTGCGGGCGCCGGCCACCAGGTCGTAGCCGGGGCTGAGCAGGTCGAGCGTGCCCTCCAGCGACGCGAACGTGCGGAACGCGGCGGCGACCTGCGGCGGCACGCCCATGCCCGCCGCCGTGACCAGCCGCACGAGCCCGGCGAACGCCGCGCCCGCGCCCGCGCGGAACCGCAGCACGAGCTGCCCCACCTCGCGCTCGAGGCGGCGGACGTCCAGGCCGGGCGGCGCGTCGAGCAGCTCCAGCAGGGCGTCGGTGGCGGCGATCGCGTCGTCGCCGTCGATCGCGAGCAGCAGGGCGCCGAGAGCGATCCGCTCGGGCTCGCCGAGCCTGCCGACCGAGCCCATGTCGAGCAGCCCGAGCCCGCCGTCGGCCAGCACGAGCACGTTGCCCGGGTGCAGGTCGGCGTGGAACGTGCCGGCGACGAGCAGCTGGTCGAGCGCGGCGCGCAGCAGCCGGTCCGCGAGCGCCGCGCGGGTCGCGTCGTCCAGCCGGCCCAGCGCGCCCTGCGCCTGCCCGACCGGCGTGCCGTCGAGCCGCTCCAGCACCAGCAGCGTGCCGCTCGACGGCCCGTCGACCACCTGCGGCACCACGACGAGCGGGCCCGACGACGCGCCGTCGTGCGTCACGACGTCCAGCGCCGTGCGCAGGGCCCGCGTGTTCTCCGCCTCGACGGTGTAGTCGAGCTCCTCGCGCAGGGACGCCGCGAAGCCGTCGGCGAGCGCGACCACGCCGAGGCCGCGGCCCCACGCCGTGTCGCGCTCCAGCCTGCGGGCGAGCCGGCCGAGGATCGCGAGGTCCACGGCGACCTGCTCGCGCGCGCCCGGGCGCTGCACCTTCACCACCACGTCGCGGCCGTCGAGCAGCCGGGCGGCGTGCACCTGTCCGACCGACGCCGAGGCGAGCGGCTCCGTGTCGAACGCGGCGAAGACCTCTCCCACGGGGCGACCGAGCGAGCTCTCGACGACCGCCTCCACCTGGTCCCACGGCGCCGGGGGCACGTCGCTCTGCAGGGTCGCGAGGGTCTCGGTGACGGCGTCGGGCAGCAGGTCGCGCCGGGTGGAGAGCGTCTGGCCGAACTTCACGAACGTGACGCCCGCGTCGGACAGCGTGTCGCGCAGGCCGACCGCGAGGCGGCGGACGTCGGAGCGCGACGTCGTGCCGCCGTCGCGGCGGTGGCGCCCGAACGCCCCGCCCAGGCCGTGCCGGACGCCGATCGCGACGACCTGCGCGTACCGGCGCGTCTCACGGCGTCCCTGCCGCAGCCGCCGGACGGCGCGCCACGGGGTGGGCAGCGTGCCCGTGGGCACCAGCAGCTCCAGCACGAGCAGGACGCACAGCCCCAGCACGAACGCCCAGCAGAAGACGAGGACGATCCCCGCCAGCGCGACCCACGGGTCGACCTCGAGGGTGCCCTCGCCGCTCCACCAGCCCGCCGCGCGCAGCCCGCTGGTGAGCGCCGCCGAGGCGCCCGTGATCGCCGCCAGGGAGACCAGCGCGGCCCGGATCCAGCCGACCGGCGCGCCCATCACCCGCCGCGCCGTCCAGGCGAGCAGCGCCAGCATCGCCACCGTCGAGACGAACGCGAAGATCGCGCCGACCACGCCGCCTACCGCGTCCATGCCTGCCCCGTCGTCGCCCGCACCATGACGCCACTCTTCCGGACGCCCCGCGGCCCGTCACCACGAGCCGCCCCTGAACCGTCCCTGAACCGTCCCTGAGGCGCACGACCAGGGGTGCCTACGGGCCGGGGCGGGCGCGGGTCAGGCGCGCGTGGCCCAGGTGGCGAGGGTGAGGGCGACGGCGTCCTCGGCGAGCGCGGCGGGCAGGTCCGGCCAGCCGCGGTGCGCGACGGCGGCGCGCCACGCCGCCCCGACACCCGTGCCGACGGCGCCGCCCACGGCCCCGGCGACCATCGCCGCCACGACCGACGGCGCCGGCGCGTGGTGCCGCAGCGCGAGGAGCAGGCCGCCGACGGCGCCGCTCCCCGCCCGGACGTCCGGACCCGGCGGGTCGAGGCGGCTGGGGGTGGTGGGCAGCTTGTCGCCCACCAGCTCCCCGGCGACGGCGAGGCCCGCGAGCACGCGCGGCAGCGTGGCCGGGCGGCGGAGCCGGTGGGTGGGCAGCCGGTGCCCCGGCACCGGGCCGAGCAGCGGGCCGGCGACGCCGAGCGTCGCGCGCGAGCCCGCCGCGAGTCCCAGCGCCAGCGAGCGGACGGCGAGCGGTGCGGTCATGCGCCCACCCTGGCACCGCCCCGCGAAACCCGCCGAACATGCGGTTGCGCACGTTC